>CALLYA010000231.1 GCA_937875495.1 uncultured Verrucomicrobiota bacterium | reverse complement strand
TTGGAGTAAACAGCTCCGATGTGTCTGCAATTCCGCATCTCTGTCATCCTCTGCGATCTCTGCGGGAGACCTCCCCATCCGGCCCCAGCGACCTTTCGTTCTGACCCAAAGGGGTTTTCGGATAGCCTCTAGCCCCGATTGCGATCCAGCACCTTGAGGAAACGATCGAAGAGGTAATCCGCATCATGCGGTCCCGGAGAGGCTTCCGGATGGTATTGAACCGAAGAGACCGGGAGCTGACGATGGGCGATCCCCTCGACGGTGCGATCGTTGAGATTCCAATGGGTCACCTCCACATCCTCGCCAAGCCCCTCCGGAGAGACCGCGAAGCCATGGTTCTGAGAGGTGATCTCCACACGGCCCGTCTTCACATCCTGTACCGGTTGGTTCCCACCACGGTGCCCAAACTTCAACTTAAAGGTGCGGGCACCCAAAGCAATACTTAACAGCTGGTGTCCCAAACATATGCCAAAGATCGGGACCTGACCGATCAGCTCACGAATCGCCGTGTGCGCATACCCACACGCCGCCGGGTCCCCAGGGCCGTTGCTCAAGAACACGCCGTCAGGGCGCTCCGCCATCACCTCCGCCGCCGTCGCTGTCGCCGGTACCACGCGCAGTTCAAACCCACGCTGGCGCATCCTGCGAAGAATGTTGTACTTGATCCCAAAATCGTAGGCCACAACCCGGAAGCGCTTCTCGGGTAAAGAACCTGGCCCGTCAGGACTCCAGGCGCCACTCAGGACATCCGAAGGGTCCCAATCGTAGGCGGACGGACAGGTCACCTTACGCACATAATCCGTCCCCTCCATGCCGTGCCAGGCACGCGCACGCGCCACCGCTTCCTCATCCGATACATCCTCGGTGCTGATGAAGGCCTTCATCGCACCCTCCTTGCGCAAGCGCAGCGTCAAGGCACGCGTGTCCACCCCTTCAATCCCCGGAATTCCATGCTCCACGAGGTACTCGTGCACACCCTGGCGCCCACGCCAGTTGCTGTATGTCCGGCTCAATTCGTGGACCACAAATCCGTCGAGATACGGCCTCGCCGACTCGGCGTCCTCCGCGTTGATCCCGTAATTGCCGATCAGCGGATAGGTCATCGCAACGATCTGCCCACAGTACGAGGGGTCCGTCAGGATCTCCTGGTAGCCGGTCATGCTCGTGTTGAACACAGCCTCTCCCGCGCGCGAGGCCTCGGCCCCGAATGCGCGTCCGCGGAACAGAGTTCCATCTTCCAAGGCCAAAATCGCGGTCGGCTTTTTCGTCATGGTCTTTGGGTCCCGTGTGAACGATTTCAGGCTGGTGCGGGTATTCCGGGTCAGCTCCCCGGTGCGAGGAACCGGTCTCCCGCCATCCGGTTCATCACCAGATCGCCGCCCACGATAGTGGCGACCGCATCCCCTTGCAACCGCCAGCCTCCGAAGGGGGTGTTGCGGCTCTTGCTCAGCGACGCCTCAGGATCGATCTCGACCTCACGCTCCAGATCAAGAATCGTCACATCACCGGGCCTTCCCGCTTGCAAGGTCCCAACCTCCAGCCGCAACAACTCGGCCGGCGCCTGGGTCAACGCCTTCACCACCGCGGAAAGCGGCATCCGCCCGCTCTTGTAAAGGAGATCGAAATAGACCGGAACCGCCGTCTCCAAGCCCAAGATGCCAAACGGTGCGCAGCCGAATTCCACCTGCTTCTCGTGCTTCGCATGCGGCGCGTGGTCGGTGGCCAGAATCGTTATCGTTCCGTCCGCAATCCCATCAATGACCGCTTGACGATCCGCATCCGTGCGCAGCGGCGGATTCATTTTGAAGTTCGAATCATAGTCGCGGATATCCTCGTCCCGCAACGCAATGTGATGCGGGGTCGCCTCCGCCGTGATCCGAATCCCTGCCTTGCGCGCCTGGCGAACCATCTCAACCGCTCCGGCGGTGCTGATGTGCTGGATGTGCACGTCCCAGTCGCACTGCTTCGCGAACAGGATGTCGCGCGCCACAATCAGATCCTCAGCCATGGGACTGATCCCCGGCAACCCCAGCACGGTAGACCAGTAGCCCTCGTTCACCACGCCCTTTGCCGCCAGATCATAGTCCTCGCAGTGGTCGAGCACCGGAAGCCCGAAGTGCTTGGCATACTGCACCACCCGCCGCATCAGCTCGTTGTTCTGGATGCACCTGCCATCGTCCGTCAAGGCGACCGCCCCCTCGCCCTTCAACTCGCCGATCTGCGTCATCTGCTCGCCCTGCAGCCCAACCGTCATCGCACCGGTCGGAAAGACCCGCACCACCCCCGATTTTGCGCTCTCGCGCTGGATATACGCAAGGATGCCGCCGTTGTCGGCGACAGGGTTCGTGTTCGGCATGCATACCACCGAGGTGAACCCGCCGTTGGCCGCCGCCGCGGTGCCCGAAGCAATGGATTCCTTGCCGCGTCCACCGGGATCACGCAGATGCACATGCATGTCGATCAGACCCGGCACAACCACATACCCGCCCGCATCCAAAGTCTCCACACCCGCCGGCACCGCAGTTCCGTCAGGCTGTATCACTCCGTCCAAGATCAGCAGATCCCCGACGCCGTCTCTTTCCCGGCTTGGGTCGACGATGCGGCCGTTTCGAATGTGCAGGGAGCCCTTCATTGATTGCTTCATCCGCCCAACCATCCCTTCCGTTCCTTCTTCCCCGTACTGCCTGCGCCACAGCCCTCGTCTAATCCAACTCGTCCTCGCCTCCCATGCGAGCCCGGTTCAGCAAAAACATCACCGCCATCCGTACCGCAAGTCCGTTCGTCACCTGATCCAGAATCACGGAATTCGGTCCGTCCGCCAACTCGGAGGCCAACTCAACCCCCCGGTTTACCGGCCCTGGATGCATGATGATCACGTCCTTCTTCGCATCCTTCAGCCGCTCGGACGTCAGCCCGAAAAAGCGCGCATACTCGCCGACCGAAGGGAATAGAATGGCCTTTTGTCGCTCGTGCTGGATTCGCAGGAGATTGATCACATCCGCATGCGGAACGATGTCGCCCAGCTCGTGCGTTACCTCCACGCCCAACCGCTCGATCCCAGGCGGGATCAAGGTGGGCGGACCGCATACCGTGACCTTGGCACCCAATTTTTTGAGTCCCCAGATGTCCGAACGCGCCACCCGGCTGAACAAAATATCGCCCAGGATCGCGACATGGAGTCCGTCCAAGCTCCCGCGCTTCTCCCAGATCGTGTAAAGATCGAGCAGGCCTTGGGTCGGATGCTCGTGCGAACCGTCACCCGCGTTGATGATGCTCGCGTTGAGAAACTTGGCCAGGAAATGCGGGGCGCCCGCCTCCGAATGGCGAATCACCAACATGTCCACTTGCAACGCTTCAATGTTCTGGGCCGTGTCCCGCAGCGTCTCACCCTTCACAATGCTGCTGGCCGAGCCGCTGATGCTCATCACATCCGCGCTCAGCCGCTTCGCCGCCAACTCGAAGCTCGTGCGGGTGCGCGTGCTCGGCTCCATGAAAAAATTCACCACCGTCCGCCCTCTCAGGGCGGGCACCTTCTTGATCTCACGTCCCAAGACGCCCTTGAAGGACCGGGCCGTCTGCAAGATCGTCATGATCTCCTGCGCACTCAGCTCTTCGAGTCCGAGCAGATGAGGTCGCGTCCATTTCACCCGTTCGATTTGGTCGGCTTCCGCTTCAACCATACAGCATCCTCCTCATGCTCGTCTTTGTGCAACCGCACATCCACCTGCTGCTCCGACGAGGTCGCCAATTTCCGGCCGACCACGCTCGGCTCGATCGGCAACTCGCGCAACCCGCGATCGACCAGGACCGCCAATAAAACCTTCCTCGGACGGCCCAGGTCCATGACCGCATCCATCGCAGCCCGAATCGTCCGCCCCGACGCCATGACATCGTCTACCAACACAAGCGTCAGGCCGGTCACGTCAAACGGTATGTCGGTCAGGCCAACCTCAGTCTGGGCATCCAGGTACGGCAAGTCGTCGCGGTGCATCGTCACATCCAAGATCCCGACCGGAATCGAATGCTTCAACAGCCTTTCCAACTGGCGCGCCAAACGCCGCACCAGCGGAATCCCCCCTCCGCCCACCCCGATCAGCGCCACCCGCTCACCCTCGGATTCCAACAGCTCCGCTAGGGTATACCCCATCCGCGCAACCGTGTGCTCCACCTGCGCGGCCGACATCAGCAATCGATCGGTTTCGTCAGCAAGCATCCAATGCTCCTTCCAGACCCATGAGTTGATGCCTCTCCCTTACCTCGGATGCGGCGACAATTGCAATTCCCCACGGCAAATTCCAGCAGCTAGACGTCGTCCGAAATGGTATCCGCTTTCCCAACCAAACCTCCCTCTCCGGATCCGGAGAGCCTCCCGCAGAGGGCGCGGTGGCGTTTTCGACCTGCCTATGGGAGTGGATAGGTTCCATGCTCAGCAGCCCACTTTTTTGGGGATATGTTCAGCGATACCGATTCAGTAGACCAAGGCAGTTGTGGAAAACGGCTCCGATGTAAGTCCCTTTTCCGCCCTCCCAATACACCTCTGCGCCC
>CALLYA010000230.1 GCA_937875495.1 uncultured Verrucomicrobiota bacterium | reverse complement strand
GGCCCCAAGTCATGGACTCCGTGGCGGAATGGGGAGGACTCGCGCAGAGGCGCAGAGGGGGAGGGATTGGGGAGGGTTGGGATTGCAGCAACAGCGGGGCTGTTTTCTGCAAAAGCCTCGGAGGGCAGGCAAGGGGTCACCCCAGAATCACCGGAAAAGGCTTGGATCAGAGCGTTGACCTAAGTCATCTCCATGGCCGGGTTGAAGACGCCACCGCGCCTCTGCGCCTCTGCGCGAGACCTCCGGCTCAGGATGGGGAGTTACGGACCTTCTCCTTGTCGGCGTCGCGGCGCTCCTCGAGCCGGCGGATCTCGTCGGCGAGTTCGCGTTGGATGGTGGCGGCTTCGTTCTGCTGACCCTTCTGAATGGCCTCGGCGATGGCGCTCTTCCGCATGATCTCGAGTTCGGCGATGCGCGCCTTGCACTTGCGATCGATCTCGGCGATCGCGGCACGTTGAGCATCGGTCAGCGGGGTATGCTCGGGGGTCTGCGCCTTGAGGCGCTCCATGGCCAGTTCGTATGCGCTTTTCATGATTTTGGCGTTCTGCAAAGGGGATGTTGTGAAAGGGTTGAATCAGCTCCGGCTCAGAGAGCCTCTGCTAACCAAAACTGCAACCGCGGCATCCTGCAAGTCCAAATAGCGCCGGGGGGCTCCCGCTGAGGAGAGTCCGAACCTATGACGCGGGCATTCCCACTTGCCGGGGAGAGGCCTCCCGCAGAGATCGCGGAGGGCGCAGAGGGGTATTGAGAGGGTAGATAGGGAGGATAGGGGATACAGAAACGTCGAATTTGCTTTCTGGACCCGTCCTGGTCTGCTGAAAACAGTTTTTCTCAAAGAATTCCCCAAAAGATAGGGATCAGAGTATGAAATACCCACCCCCCGAGCCAGGCCAAAAACGCCACTGCGCCCTCTGCGGGAGGCTCTCCGGATGGGAAGGGAAAGCGGCTGCCTTTTCGGACGGGTACTCGCCGGAGAGAGGCCTCCTGCAGAGAGGGGCGATTGGTTTTGCGGGATCAGACGGAGAAGCGGAAGTGGATGACGTCGCCGTCGGCGACGGTGTAGTCTTTACCTTTGAGGGAGGTAAAGCCGGCTTCTTTGGCCTTTTGTTCGGAACCGGCTTCGATGAGGTGGTCGTAGGCGACGACCTCGGCGCGGATGAAGCCGCGTTCGATATCGGAATGGATCTCGCCGGCGGCCTGGGGTGCGAGGGTGCCTTTACGGATCGGCCAGGCGCGGACCTCGTCTTTACCGACGGTGAAGAAGGAGACGAGGCCGAGGAGGTGGAAGGCCTGGCGGGAGAGGCGGTCGATGGCGGGTTCGGTGAGGCCGAGGGTTTCGAGGAATTCGTGGCGTTCCTCTTCGGACTCGAGCTGACTGATCTCCAATTCCTCGAGTGCGTTGAGGAAGACGGTCTCGACCTGGCCTGGGTGGGAGACGGCTTCGGTGAGGCCATTGGGTTCGCCCTGTTCGTCGCCGTTGATGACGATCAGGAGCGGTTTGAGGGAGAGGAAGCGGAAACCGCTGATGCGTTTGGCCTCTTCGGGGGAGAACTCGATGGTACTGAGCGGCTTTTCCTCTTCGAGGACGGCGATACAGCGTCGGAGGGTTTCGAGTTCTTTAGCCTGTTGGCTGTCGCGGGTGCGTTTGAGTTCGCGTTCGAGTTTATCGGCGCGTTTCTCGGCGAGGTCGAGGTCGGTGATGAGGAGTTCGAGGGCGAAGGACTGGACATCTCGAAGCGGATCGACGCTGGCGGCGGCGTGGAAGATGGCGGGGTCTTGGAAGCTACGCACGATGTAGCAGATGGCGTCCATCTCGCGGATTTTGGCGAGCCATTGGTTCTGGCCTTGCTGATCGATACGCAGGGCGGGGAAGAGGTTGAACTCGATCTCGGCCGGCTTCTGTTTATGCGGCTCGTACATCTTACAGAGGACGTCGAACCTGGGGTCGCGGACATGAGCGATCCCCTTGACCGCCTCGCCCGGCTTGAGTTCATGCCGAGCGGGTTCGGCGCCGGTGAGGAGCTGAAAGAAGGTATGTTTGCCGGTTTGTGGCAGTCCGATGATTCCGAATTTCATGATGCAGCCCATGCTAAGCGTGCCCTGCCGAGGGTGCAACTCGGGAGTGCAGAAAAGCAGTAGACAAGCTCGAAAAAGTGGGTAAGGTTTGACGCATCAAACGAAGGGATGACGACCCATACACTCTCCTCAATACAGGAAACCAACCAACCATCCAATGGAGGTGCTAACGATGCAACGGTCTAAATGGGTTCTCTCGCTCTGTGCCGCGCTCGCGGTCACCGCAGTCGTCTGGCAGGTCAATGTGCACGCCGGCGACGCCACCGAAGCTGCGGCCTGCGAAAAGGTTGCCGATTGTAGTGCCGCCAAGGCGGATTGCGATCTGGCCAAGGCCTGTTGTCCGGCGAAGTCGGTTCAGGCGGCTGCAGCTTCTTCCGCTTGCAGCTCGACTGCGCCTGCTGTGCTAGCCAATGCGGCTGGGGTCTGTGAAGAGAGCGCACCTGAGATTGTACGTCTCACCAACGGTGTTGCGGTTGTATACACAGTCGCCAGCGGCTGTCCTGAGAGCACGAAGGCGTTGAAGGCGACCTTGGCTTCCACCTGCCCCAAGAGTGCTGCTCATGAACTCGCCAAGAACTGCACCACGAGCCAGGAGCTCCTCGCTTCCGGTTCGGTGACCATTGACAAGGTCCTCTTCCGCACCGGCGGTATGATCCTGATCACCAGTTCTGAGCCGAGCGCGGTCGCTGCGTTGCAGAACGCGCTGGCCCCTGAGGCGATTCAGACCGCGATGGCGATGTAATCAACGACGTTTACGGCCGGTGGGGCGTACGCAGCAACACCGACCGATTCCATAAAGAGGAAGCCGACCGGCTTCCTCTTTTTTGTTGTCCGAGTTCTGTTGTGGCGGAAAGGATCGAGGATTGGAGCGGAGCGGTCTTGAGGACCTGAGTCCACGAATTTTCCACGCCGAATCACGCTTGTTGTCGATTTCGATTTCGATAGCGATAGCGAGAGCCTGTCCGAAAAGGGCATTGGGCACTGCGGCACCGGATGGGGAGAACTCGCGCAGAGGCGCAGAGGCGCAGAGGGGGAATGGGGAGCGGGGTTGAGATGACTCCTGGAACAGGCTTGGTTGTCAACGGAAAACCTAATGAATCTCCCCAAAAGGCAGGGAGTAGAGCACTGATCCTCCCCTTCAAGCCAGCTCGAAAACGCAACCGCGCCTCTGCGCCTCTGCGCGAGGCTCTCCGGATGGGAATGGAGGGGCAGGTCCGGACCGCGGCTACCTATTCGGACGGCCTCGAGCGATTTCGATAGCGATTTCGATTTCGATTTCGACAATGATCGGACGGATTGGGATACCGTCCCGCAGAGTGAACCACAGATGGACACAGATGGACACAGATCAGAAAAAATATCTGTGTGGATCTGTGTGAATCTGTGGTTGAAAAATGGATTTCTTGCAGCCGGCGGAGGCTCTC
>CALLYA010000229.1 GCA_937875495.1 uncultured Verrucomicrobiota bacterium | reverse complement strand
GCTTTCCGGGTCCGGATAGGGAGGTCAGGTTGAGAATGCGGCTACCTTTTCGGACGGGCTCTAGTGAGTCCCATAAACGTACGCGTACACAGCGAAGCGGTGCACGTTCCCGTACACGAGGATGGGAATGGAGCAAGATTGCGAGAAGTTGGATCCCTTCCGGGTCGGTCGCCCTAGACTTTGCGGGGGTGGGCTTACACGGTGTGCCGGATGATCAAGCGAGGGAACCAGGTTTACGAACAGGGGAGCGGGAACGAGTACGAGTACGAGTACGGGAACGAGGAGAGCGAGGGCTGCAAAGGTCCATGGCGAAGCAAGCTCGGGGTCGGGGGCGCTATCGGTCTCGGTATCGAAAGGACGCGGGATGGGATTCGGACGCGAGAAATCGGGGTGGCAACCGTCTTGTTGCGGCGCTGGCCTAACTCGGCAGCAAGGTTTGAGCGGTGCTCAGAGGTCTGGTGCCAAACAAGACAGGAATGCGGACCCCGACGCCGATATCCCTGCTGATTTCATTGGTTGAAGAGAAAGTCGACTGCTCACCGTTTACTGGGCTGGAAGCCCCATGGTTTCACAAAGGAGAGTACGTGTTGTTTCCGATACGGGAGATTGAGTCCGCGATTGTTTCCAGTTTACGGGAAACGCCGCGTTTGGTGATTTCGGCCCCGACCGGTTCGGGGAAGACGACACAGGTTTGCCAGATTGTGCTGGACCATGGATTGATCGCGCCGGAACAGCAGCTGCTGGTTTTGCAGCCGCGGCGGGTTGCGGCACGTTCTGTGGCTCGGCGCGTGGCCATGGAACGTGGGGGCGAGCTCGGCGGTGAGGTCGGGTTTCAGGTGCGGTTTGAGGACCAGATCGGACCGAGTACCAGGATTCGCTTTATCACGGAGGGGATCCTGCTGCGGCTGCTCGAGACGGATCCGGTTCTATCCTCCGTGGGTGGGATCCTCTTTGACGAGTTTCACGAACGATCGTTGCATGCCGATGTTGCATTGGCACTGGCACGTCGACTTCAGGCTGGGGGGCGGGGGGATCTGAAGATCGTGGTGATGTCGGCGACGCTTGAGGTGGAGCCGATCTCCGCGTTCCTGGACCAGGCGCCGGTCCTGGAGGCTTCCGGCCGAAGTTATCCGGTTGCGCTTCACTATTTGGAGCGTTTATCGCGGGAGCGAATGCCGGAGCTGGCGGCGGAGATGCTCCAGCGTGCGATCGCGCAGGAATTGCCTGGCGACGTCTTGATTTTCATGCCGGGGAAGGGTGAGATCCGGCAGACGATGGAGGCGATCTCCGGACTCAGGCTTTCGGAGCCGCTCTCGGTTCTTCCGCTGCATGGCGATCTCTCCTCCGAGGAACAGGACCGGGTGTTCGCGGCGGAACCGGTGCGGAAGGTCGTTGTCGCTACCAATGTAGCAGAGACGAGCCTCACGATAGAGGGCATTCGGATCGTCATCGATTCCGGGCAAGCCCGGGTGGACCGATTTGATGCGGAGCGTGGAATTCAGGGGCTGTTCCTCGAGAACATCAGCAAGGCCTCGACAATTCAGCGTGCGGGCCGCGCTGGGCGCACCGCGCCGGGTGTCTGTTTTCGGCTTTGGACCGAGAGTGGGCAACTCGATCGCCCCGACCATCCGACCCCCGAGATCCGGCGATGCGATCTGGCGGAGATGGTGCTGCTTCTGCACGGACTCGGCATCGAAGCGCCGGCGCATCTGCCGATGCTGGACGCGCCTGCACCGGAGGCGATCGAGGCATCGGAGCGCTTGCTGGCCACGCTCGGTGCGTTGGAGTCAGGAGTGATCACGCCAATCGGGCGGAAGATGCTCAAGTTGCCTTTACACCCGCGCTACTCGAGGATGCTCATCGAAGCCTCGCAGCGGGGCTGTCTGGGGTACGTCACCCTTTTGGCCGCGGCTGTGAGTGGAAAGGGGCTCTTGCTCCACACCAGGGATTCCACGGTCCTCAGACGCAGGTCCGAGGAGTGGGGCGAGACTGAGTCCGATTTGTTCTGGCTGGTCAAGGCATTCCTCTTTGCCCAGGGGAGCAGGTTCGACGTAGATGCCTGCCGGGCGCTCGGCATCCACGCAGGCGCGGCGCGCATGGTCCCCCCGACGGTCCAGCAGATTGCGGATCTCTGTCGCGCGGCCAGCCTGGGCGACTCAAGAGATCACGAGCAGCCCGAAGAGGAAGAGGTCCTCAAGTGCATTCTGGCCGGGTTCCCGGATCAGGTGGCGGTTCGACGTGCGCCGGGGCTGTCCGTATTTGACCTGACCGAGGGACGTTCCGGGGTTTTGGCCGAGGAGGCACAGGTCAAGAATGCGGTCTTGGTCGTGGCTGCGGAGATCAGAAGCGTCCCTTCGCGTCAGCGGCATGAAACGGAGAAAACAATTTTACAATGGGTGAGTCGCTGTGCGCCAGAGTGGATTGCGGAGCTGTTTGCGGACCGAATCGAGCGGGCCATCGAGCATCGTGCGGGGAGTGCGACGGCCAAGGTGCGGGCGGAGGAGGTCGATCGGTTCGAGGGCTTGGTGATTCGAAGACGTCCTGTATCGACGGATGATTCCGCGGCGCAGGGGCGTGCCCTGGCTGCATTAGCGCTGCAGGAGCGGCGCAAATTGCGGCAATGGACACAGGATGTCGATCAGCTGATTGAGCGGCTGAATCTCGTGGGGAGCCGGTTCCCGGACACGAACCTCGCGATGCCGGAGGCGCGTTTGCTCGAGGTCTTGGGCGCCGCGCTTTCCGGATATGAATCGCTTAAGCAGGCGCGGGACTTACCGGTGAAGAAGGTGATCCTCGGGGGGCTGACAGAGGATGAGCTCGCCTTTCTAGAATGGCTGGCACCGGCCAAGATGCTTCTCCCCAACGGAAAGACACTTGTGTGCCACTACATGAATCCCAAGACGGTTGTGGAGGCGACCATTCGGGTGAACGAGCTCTTTCAGGTGCATGAGCACCCGACCATTTTGGATGGCGAGGAGCCGGTGCTTCTCCATTTAAAAGAGCCTCGTGGCAAGCCGTTGGAGGACACCACCGACCTGGCGGCCTTCTGGACCCAGCGGTACCCAATCCTTCGCGGGCGACTGTACCAGCTTTACAAGGATGTACCCTGGCCGTAGGGGGGGGGATGAGCCACAGAGAGCACAGAGTTCACAGAGAGGTTCTCTAGCTTGAGGCCGTCCGAAAAGGTCTTCGGATCCGGATGGGGAGGAATCCCGCAGAGATCGCAGAGGGCGCAGAGGAGTATTGGGAGGGGGGAAAAGGGAGCTACATCGGAGCCGTTTTCAACAACTGCCATGGTCAACTGAATCGGTATCACTGAAAATCCCCCCCAAAAAAGTAGGCTCAGAGCATGGAACCTATCCACCCCGATAGGTTGGTCGAAAACGCCCCCGCGCCTCTGCGCCTCTGCGCGAGATTCTCCGGATCCGGATGGAAAAGCCAAGTTGGGAACGCGGAAACCTTTTCGCACGACCTTCGGCTATTTGGAGGCGGGAGCAGGCCTGCAGAGGCCGAGTGCGACCACCGGTCTGCCGTGGGTGCCGAATTCTCCTCGGATTACGAGCCAGGCGGGAAGATCCCCGAGGGTTTGGTCGGAATTGGGAGAGGAGATGGTGAGGGGAATGCCGATGCGTTCGCCCGGTTCGACGACGGCGACTGTATTGTCGAGCCGGCCGGTCACACCCTCGGGCGCGTTCTCGATCTTCAGCTCGCCATAGGTGTTAACGCTGCCGAAGTTGTAGACCCAGAGCATGCCTGTCAGGCCGGTTTCGGCGGGCACGGTCCAGGCATGGCCTTCGGTCCAGGGGCGTTCCTCGACCTTGCGGCGAACGCCTTTATCGGGGATGAACTGCAGCACGACGGGCGAGACTTGGGAGGGATGGAATTCCTCCGGTGTAAAGAGCGGTGCCGGTTCGAGTTCCAATGAATCGAGCGTGCCGGGCGCGAAGAGAAGGAACTGTGGCGCTCGCCAGCGGGTGGGCGGGATGGGGCGGATCTCGCGGCCCATGTGGTCAAACCGACCGAGAACCTCGATTTGTTCAGGCAATTGGAACTCGATTTCGAGCTGTCCACGCTCTGGCCAGTCAACCCGGCGCTCGGCCCAGCCGACGAGGACATCGTGCGCCTGACCGTCGGGACGTGCGCGGAACGCGTAGAAGTGCAAGTTCTCGTCTTCGACCGGTTGCCAGCGACCGAGGCAGCGCGCGTCCTGGAGAAAGCGGCCTAGTGCGGCCAGAGCAGAGTATGCGGGGCGCGGGGTGAAATCCTTTCTGAGGAGTCCAAACTGCACCCCGTTGTTTTCCTCCTTGTAGTGGCCGAGGATGAAGTGAAAGTGCTTTTCCACCCCGCAGAAGAGGGAGGTGGCGTAGGACTGTGCCATCCACTCCGCCTTGAGCCTTTCGCCGGATCTGGACTGGTCGAACCATGGCTCTTGGGTCTCGTAGGCGACTCCGCGGTCGGCCTCGGTGATCCAGACCGGTTTGCCGCCGGCTGCGGCGAAGGCGGGCCCCCAGGAATCGAGATACGAATCATGCCAGTCGTAGGTGTGGAAGTTGTAGGTATCGAAATAGGCCGCGACTTCGTTCCTGCTCAGGCCGTCGGCATGCCACTGGGTCGGTCCGGCGGCGTAGGCGTTCCAACCGACGGTCAGGTCGGTGGAGGCAGCCTTGAACCCGAGGAATGCTGCCTTTTGAAAGCTGCACATTTCGTCCACGGTCTGTCCGCCGAAGCCTCCGATATTGGCTTCATTCCACGGTTCCCAGGCCGACACGTAGGGGAGAAACCGCTGGCCCATGGCTGCACAGAAGTGATGGGCGTGGCGTAGATCCGGCGGGAATGCGCCCGACCGACGCTGGGGACCGGCGGCCCAAACTGGGGTATCGTGGAAGACCTGAAGGATGGAGGTGCCGGTTTCGGCTTGGATGCGGGCTGCCTGGTCGTAATTGCCGGGCTCGGAAAACAGGCCGGGGTTAGGTTCCATATCGCGCCATGCCAGCCGATCGCGCACCCATCCGACACCGGCCAGGGCGGCGAGGTTGGCGAGGGTTCGCTGGTGTTCTTCGTCGTCGCGGGCGAACCAGGCGACTGCGGAGTCGAGGCAGATGGGGGTTTCAGTGCTGGGACCGACTTTGCGTGGCGCGAGGACAGCACAGGTGGTCCAGTGCGTCGGTGCGCCCGCGTCGTCGAGAAATTCGATCCTATACCAGCCGATCTTGGCTTGGCCTAACGAGATCGGGTTCAGAGCGGACATTGCGCCCGTGATCCGGGTGTGACCGGTCTCGTCGACGGCGCGCCATCCGGCGGGCAGGGACTTGAGGTCTTCGGGCAGGGCGACGACGACCTCTTCACCGGCCAAAAAGATATTCCCCGGATGAGAGGGCAGCGGCTCCGGCGGCGGTGCGGGCTCGTTTGCGCGTACAGGCTGAACGAGGGCGATTGCGCACATCATCGCGGGGAACCAACGAGCGAAGGCGTTGTGGGGGTCTTGGAGCGAGGGATTGAATCGTGGAGAGCAAAACATGACGAAGCTCGCCTCCTCTGCACGGCGTTGATGGTGAGGCTCAGACGGACCGGGTCAGTCAACACCAATCGTGTGTCGGGATTCAACACAATTGAGCTGAGCAGGGAGGGGGCGAACGCGTTCAGGCCTCGTCCCGAACGGCCTTGAGCACGATTGGTGAGCCCCAGACCTGGGTCAGGTGAGCCTTTCTGAAATGGTATTCGAGGGCGCGACTGAGGCGTTCGTTGCCGAAGTGCCGGTGACAGACCATCGGCAGGAGGAACTGCGGGACGCGTTTATCGACGTGGAAACCGCATTTGTGGAGGGCCTGTTCGACTTCGCTGTCCTTGAAAACGGTGAATGTGCGGGTGGAATCGTTTTCAAGCGCCCGCTTGAGCTTGAAAAGCAAGGGGTAGGCGATGTTGAAACTCCGGCGATTGGGATAGTCGACAACGATGCCGGTCCTGGCGGCCCGTGTCATTTCCGATAGGATCGTTTGCCAGTGGTCGGCGTGAGAGAGGAGGCGGAAGCTGATCACGAAGTCAAAGCTGCGGTCAGGGAAAGGGAAGTGCTCCAGATCGCCGCAGACGAATCGGCACTGCCGCGGGTGTTCGCGCGTCAGGGGGCGTATCTGGAGATCTGCCTCTGGGCTGCTTCCGAGGACGGTTAGGTTCCAGCCCATTTCAATGAGGTCCTTGGAGTATTGTCCGTGGCCACCCCCGACATCGAGGATGGATAGGGGTGCAGCGCCCAGCAGACAGGAGAGCAATGCATGGGTCTGCATCTCTAGGAAGAAGGCGCCGACCGCTCCTGCGAACCGTTTTCGATAGGCGTTCGATGCGGTCTCGATATCGGGTCCGGGTTTGGGTGGCAGCTGGGGTTGCGGTTGAGCAGGAGTGTGAATGCGGGCGGGGCGAACCCGGGTGGAAGCGCGGAGGTCGAACGCCATGGGAGTCTCCATTGCCAATGGAAAAAAGGACCGGGGAAGTCAACGGCACCACGACCACTGACTCATCGAGTGTCTACTATAGAGAGCGAAAAAAATAAATGCTATTCAAAATGGCTAATGGGGGGATTTGCCTGCAGGGGAATGGGCATAGGTCCGGCCTCGGACCGGAGGGCTGCCGCCTCGGGCTAGGCGCTATCCGAAAAGGTCTATGGCGAAGCAAGATCGGGGTCGGGGTCGTCGAGTTAATCGAGGGAATCGAGGGAATCGAGGGAATCTTACTCGCCGTGGAGGCTTTGTACGAAAACGCCTCTGCGCCTCTGCGCGAGGCTCACCGGATGGGGAGGTGAAAGGGAGAGCTGACCGCTGACCTTCGCACGGGGGCTGGGGGCCCGCGTCGCGCGCCTCCCCGCTTCTCAAATCTGGCTTGTCTTTGCTCCGTCCGCTTTGTTAGAAGGTGCTTGAATGATCCGGTAACGGTCGACACGGCCGGTCCGGGCTCCGCCCGAAGAGGCCTTTTGGGTGATGCTGAGTTTAAACCTGAGGAGAACGATTTCGATGAGCCGCTCAAAGATTATATCTGGGGACAAGATTGCCGCTGTATTGGAGAGGGCGATGGATTTTGGCGGAGGGATATTGCGGTTGACCCCGACCTGGGTGCCCAGGAACTTCTTGCATCCCGGCAAGCGGATCAAATTAGCTCCAACCGACTGGTATGCGTTGGGAACGCACCGCGGCGGGATTGACGAGCGTTGGTTTGGCAGCACGACCGAGGCGGCCAATGACGGGCGTGC
This sequence comes from uncultured Verrucomicrobiota bacterium, assembly GCA_937875495.1. Lineage (GTDB taxonomy): Bacteria > Verrucomicrobiota > CALLYA01 > CALLYA01 > CALLYA01 > CALLYA01. The sequence goes on along the minus strand of CALLYA010000229.1, from coordinate 22,705 downwards.
AGAGGACGAGGGGCTCAGCTATGTGGTCTTTGAGGGTGAGCGCTTTCTGCTGCGCGACGCGGTGGAGATCGGCCAGGGCCGGGTTGTAGGACAGAAGATTTGGGACAAGTACAAGCGCTGGCCGGTCTATTCCAAGTTCTTCGACAACGCGGGTCCGATTCCGCACCACATGCATCAGCGCCAGGAAGACGCCGCGCTCACGGGGCAGGAGGGGAAGCCTGAGGCCTACTACTTCCCGCCCCAACTGAATGCGGCGGAGAATCACTTCGATTACACCTTTTTCGGGCTCGAGCCCGGGACGACCAAGGATCAGATCCGGCAATGCCTGCGGGACTGGGACAAGGGCGACAACGGGATTCTCGACCTTTCGAAGGCGTACCGTTTGAAGCGGGGGTCGGGTTGGATGGTACCTGCGGGGGTGCTGCATGCTCCCGGTTCGCTCTGCACCTACGAACCGCAGTGGGGTTCGGATGTGTTCGGCATGTTCCAATCCCTGGTGGAGGGGCGGGAGGTGCCCTGGAGCCTCTTGGTCAAGGACGTACCGGTGGAGAAGCACCAGGACATCGATTTCATCGTCGAGCAGCTCGACTGGGAACGAAATGTTGATCCGTACTTCAAGGAGAGCAACTATCTCGAGCCGATTGTCGATCCGTCGGTCAGCGGCGAGGGCGTTACTGACCGCTGGATCACCTATGGCGAGATCGACGGGTTCCAGCCTGTGTCGGCCAAGGAGTTGACCCTGATGCCCGGGGCCAAGTGTGTGCTGCAGGATCCGGGTGCGAGCTGCTGGATCTCCGTGCAGGGGAGTGGGCGGATTGGGTCGCTCGAGCTGCAGACGCCGGTGATGATCCATTTCGGCGAGGAGACCGCCGACGAGTTCTTCATCACGGCCGAGGCCGCGGCAAACGGCGTGGTGGTGGAGAACACCGGCTACGAACCGTTGGTGTCCCTCCGCTATTTCGGTCCGGAAGTCCACACCAACATCCCGCGCCAGGGCGACTACAAAAAGCAGTAGTCCTTTTGGGCGTGAAAGCGGGTGATGCCCCTGCTTTCGATGATGCCGGAGGGGGGGCATGTTCCGGCGCTTCGCCGCCGATGGTTATTTTGTTTCAAACCTCAAGCGATGGGAGAATTCAATGAGTAACGGGAACACATTTCCGAAATTACACAACGCTGCCTGGCCAGGGGTGGTCGGCAAGGGCGATGGCGGCGAGCCGCCGATCGCCTTGGATACGATGCTTGATTTAACGGCTGCGGCTGAGGTCAATGGGGTCAAGTTTGATGGGGTCGACCTCTTTCTGCATGCTCCGCACACAGACATCGACGCATCGGATGACGAGCTGAAGGAGTTGGTGGAGAAGGTGCAATCGCGTGGGCTCGAGATCGGTTCGCTTGTGGCACCGGTCTGGCCGCCGACGGGGGGCGGCCCGGCGATGGGGAACGAAGAGGATCGTCGGCGCTTCCTGATGCAATTGGAAAAGGCGTGCAGAATAGCCAAGCGGTTGCGCGAGCTCGGCGTACGCCCGGGTGGACACGTCCGCATCGACTCCTCCGGCGGGACGGGGGATTGGGTGAAAGACCCCGAGGGCAACCAGAAGCGGATCGCCGAGACCTTCCGCATGGGTTGCGACATTGCCGAAGACTACGGCGAGACGCTGGCCGCTGAAGGCGAGATTTGCTGGGGCGGGATGCACAGCTGGCGCCGCATGGTGCAATTGCTCGAGATGGTGGGCCGTCCGGAGACGCTTGGTTTCCAGGCGGATCTGGCGCATACGCTTCTCTATTTGATGGGCTACAACGCCCCGGAGGACGCGTTGTTGCCGGCCGATTTCGACTGGAGCGACAAGGCCACTTTTGAGCAGGCCTACCGGGAACTGACGAACGCGTTGCGCCCCTGGACGATCGATTTCCACGTCGCCCAGAACGATGCGACCGTGCACGGTTCCGGCTCACACGATAAGACTGGAAGACACTGCCTGCCGAACGATCCCAACGGCAAGCTCGACATCACTTGGGCATCAGGGTTTTGGCTGCGGGATGAGAACGGCGAGCGGACCAAGAAGCTGCGTCAGATCTGCTGGGACGGCTGCATGTTCTCCAACGCGGTGATGATGGATCCATCCACCTGGAATCAGATTCTGGCCGCGATGATTGAGGTCCGCAACGCCCATGGTTGGAATGCCTGATGACGCGAAAATGAGAGGGGTTCACGATGTCGAAGCAATTGAAGATTGGATTGGTAGGATACGGGTTCATGGGGCGGGCGCATTCCAACGCCTACAACAGGGTACCGAACTTCTTCCCGGAGCAGGAATACAAGCCGCTTCTGAAGGCGGTATGCGGCCGAAATGGTGAAGCTGCGAAGGCCTTTGCGGACCAATGGGGCTACGAGTCGATCGAGACGGACTGGCGCGCGCTGGTTGCCCGCAAGGATATTGATGCGGTCGACATTTGTGTCCCGAACCATCTGCACAAGAAGATCGCCTTGGAAGCGGCGGCAAACGGGAAGATCGTCCTGACCGAAAAGCCGTTGGCGATGAATGTGGCGGAGGGGCAGGAGATGTGCGAGGCGGTCGAGCGTGCCGGCGTCGCCAACATGGTCTGGTATAATTACCGGCGGGTGCCTGCTGTTACGCTGGCCAAGCAATTGATCGACGAGGGGCGTTTGGGCCGGATCTTCCACTATCGCGCGAACTTTTTGCAGGACTGGACGATCTCCGCGGATGTCCCGCAGGGTGGGGCTGCAACCTGGCGTTTGGATGCTGCCGCGGCAGGATCCGGGGTCACTGGTGATTTGTTGGCGCATTGCATTGACACGGCGATCTGGCTCAATGGTGGAATCCGTGACGTCAACGCGATGACGGAGACGTTTGTCAAGGAGCGGATCCATGCGGACAGCGGCAAGCCGGAGCCGGTTGGGATCGATGACGCCTGCGCGGTGCTCTGCCACTTCGAGAACGGCTCTCTCGGGCTCTTTGAGTCCACGCGCTATGCCCGGGGGCACAAGGCGCTCTACACCTTCGAGATCAATGGCGAGCACGCCTCCATCAAGTGGGATTTGCACGACCTGCACCGCCTTGAGTACTTCGACCATCGGGACGAGGGACGGGTCCGGGGTTGGCGCTCGATTCACGTGACCGACAATGGTGGAGAGCAGCCTTATATGGACCGCTGGTGGGTGCCCGGCCTACAAATCGGCTACGAGCATAGCTTTGTTCATCAGGCAGCCGATTTCATGGCCTCGCTGGAAAAGGGCGAGCCTTGTTCGCCGACCTTTCGTGAGGCATTGGAGACCCAAGCGGTCTGCGAGGGGATCCTGAGCAGTGCAAAGAAGGGCGTTTGGGAGACCATCGCCGGCTGAGGAGCGAATGATTGCAATCCGGTTAGCTGTGGAACGGACCAGGATTGCCACCTGTAATTGAGAAGCGGCGTGTGCGCGGAGGGTCTCCGCGCCGCGCCGCTCCTTTTGTGCGCGGCGTGGGGCTTACATGCGGCGGTCGAACAGTGGGGGCTCGGGGGGTGACACGGGAAAGTCGCCCTGCAGGAGCATGCTCCAGGCGAAGAGCAGAACTGCAATTCCGATCACGAAAAGGGCGTCCTGCAGGTGGGATTTGACCCAGCGCTGGGGGATTGCACGGGCACCGATTCCGAAAAGTACGCCGAAAAGAAAGCCAAGGAAGTGTCCGATCAGATCGACCTGCGGCGCATGACTGAAGAGGCCCAGGAGGGCGAGTCCAGCCGCAACGGGCCGCCATTTAATGGCGGATCCGTGCGGTTGGCGAAAGTGGATTGAAAACCGCAATCCGACCAGGAGACCGAGTCCGGCCAGGGCCGCGCCGGAGGCGCCGAGGCTGGCGAAGGTGGGGTCTTGAAACTGGACATTGGTGATGTTGGCCGCTGCGCCGGCTGCCAGGGCCAAGAACCAGGCGGTGCCGGCGCCGATCTGGCGTCCGACGGCTGGCAGGAATAGGGCCAAGGCCAGTAGGTTCCAGAGGAGATGCTCCAGATCGGCATGCATCGTCATGGAGGTGATCGGCCGCCAGTATTCCCCCTGATGCAACCACCCGGGTTTGTTGGTGGATGCCAGATGGATGGAGGAGGAGGAGTCGAATCCGCCGAACCTATAGAAGCAGAATATGATAAGGGTCAGAAAGATGACGTGATACACCGATTGTCCCGGCAGGTGGATATGCGCCGGTTCAGCCGGCATCTGGGGTGGCCACCCCTCGTTCTCCTGTTCGAAGAGCCGGATTTCCTCCATTGCGTCGTCGAACATCCCTCTGCGTGTGACCAAATAGAGGCCCTCCTCGTCTTGCCGTGCGGCATACGGAATACCTGCTGCACCGAGGGTGGTCGCCCAATCCTGAAGCTGCCTGCGGTTGGCGGCTCGGATTCGGTTCGGCGGCTGCTGGGGCGCCTGTTTCTGTGGAGCGTCTTCATTCATAGGCGATGGGATGTGGGAAGTGCTATTTACGCAGCCATACTGTCCAGCCCTGGTTGGGAGTTGTCACCCGTTTTTCTTCAACCGGATGGCACGAATAGCCCGACCATCCGGACCCGGAGAATCTCGCGCAGAGGCGCAGAGGCGCCAAGGCGTTTTCGACCTATCTCCGGGGGTGGGTGGGAGCAATGCTCAGCCTCCTACATTTTTGGGGGGATTCTTTAGATCTCCTGTTTCAGCAGGCGTCGTCCTACATCGGACGGATCGGCACCCATTGGCTGGAGTCGACGCAAGAAGGAGCGCGCCTTTTCGTACCGGCTCCAGCCTCTTTCTCGCCTTCGCGACCTGACCACCTCTCTCTCGGTAATGTTGCCTTGAATTCGGCCACTTGGTTTGGGCAGTATGGTGGCCAGCTGCAAGAAAACCCAGGTTTGAAAGAACTTCCATATTTGTATTGTTCTGCCTCGGCCGTTTTGGAAGGGGCGGGGCAGTCGGAAAGGGCATGTGTACGATGAGGTTGCGAATTGCGATGACTTCTGTTTGGTTGCTGGGGTTTGCGGGGTGTCTACTGCTCCCAGCCAGCCTGTGTGCTGCGGAGGGCTCGGGTGGAGCGGCTGTGGAGGCCGAGAAGAAGGCCTCTGCTGTTGCGGATGCGGAGGTCGATTCTGACGGATGGCGCAAGCTGTTTGACGGCAAGACGCTGGAGGGGTGGAAGCCCTCGGAATTCACCGGTCAGGGCAAGGTTGAGGTCAAGGACGGTACGTTGGTCATCGGTTGGGGGGAGGGCTGCAGCGGGGTTAATTACACCAAGGACTTCCCCAAGATGGATTTTGAGGTCGAGGTCGTTGCGATGCGGGTGGACGGTTCGGACTTCTTCTCCTCGATCACGTTTCCGATTCACGATCAATTCGCGACCTTGGTGATCGGCGGCTGGGGCGGCGGCGTGATAGGGATTTCCTGCATTGAAGGGATGGACGCCTCCGAGAATGCGACCACGACCTATCGGCCGTTTGACCAGAAAACATGGTACACGATTCGGTTGCGGGTGACGGAGAAGGACGGGATCCAGGCGTGGATCGATGGCAAGGAGATGGTCAAACACCCGATCAAGGGCTACAAGTTCACCCTCCGCTGGGAGATTGAGGATTCGAAGCCGTTCGGCATTGCCTCTTTCAACTCGACGGCTGCGCTGAAAAGCGTTCGGATGCGCAAGGTCCAAAGCAACTAAAGTTTGTGTAGGGACCGGAGAACACCTATGCGGAGACCCTCTGTTTTCAAGCCTCACCGGTTCTGTTGGCTCGGTGCATGCCTCGGGTTGAGCATCGCCGGTGGGGTGCGTGTTCAGGCCGCCTGGTTGCAGACCGATATTGGAACGGTTTCCGCTCCGGGAGAATTCTCGATCGAAGGCGGGACGCTATCGGTGTCCGGTTCCGGTGCGGACATTGCCGGGACCTCTGACGAATGCTTCTATCTCTATCGTCCGATGGCGGGGGACGGGGGGATGACTCTGCGCATACTCGATTTCGACGGGACGATGGCCTGGGCGAAGGCCGGGATCATGATCCGGGAAAGCCTGGCGCCGAACAGCCGCCATGCGGCGGTGGTCAAGGCGCCGAACACGATCGGAAACGGGGTCGCCTTGCAGTATCGGGCTGCACCTGGGGGCGACACGAAGCTGCAGGGCATTCGCAACCTGCATGTGACACCGCATTGGCTGCGGTTGGAGCGGGTTGGGAGCCAGTTCTTCGGGTGGCACGCCTTTGACGAAGCCGGTGCGCCCGGAGAATGGGTGACGATTGGTCCCGCGGTGACGGTCCCCATGGCGCAGACCGCATGGATCGGGATATGTCTGACCTCACAATTGGATGGCACGCTTGCGACCGCGCATTTTGATCGCCTCTCCTTCACCGGAGGAGCGACCCAGCCCCTGATCGGGCATTGGCCGTTGGACGGGAATGCTGCGGCATTGGAAGGCCCGTTCGGCGAGGTTGTGGGGGCTACCCCTGCGACGGGGGTGGATGGTGTTGATGATCATGCCCTTCAGTTTGCCTTGCCGGAAGCCGGGGTCTTGATCCCCCGGGCACCGGAGATGCATGCCCCGGATTTTTCCATTTGCCTCTGGTATCGGCCTGATTCCCCGGAATGGACGGGAGCCATCCTGACGCTCGAGACCCCGGGCGCCGAAGTGGATCGTCCTTGGGTGTATCAGCTTGCCTGCGCCGTGGATGGCAGGTTGTCCTTTGCCATGCGCCACGGTGGCGATAGCGCCATGGAGCAATCCGCTTCGACCGGCGCGGGTGTGATTGAACAGGGGCGGTGGACACATATCGGGGTGACCTACGAGAGCATCCGGTCACGGCTTCGGATCTGGATCGACGGGGAGGACTCCACCGCGGCGGAGTCGGGCCCCGACGCCTTTGGCGCCCTGGAATATGGCGATTGGGAGGGTGGGCTCCTGCACCTGGGCGGGGCCTTGGCAGGGCTTGGGAGTGATCCGATCGCGACCCTGGACGATCTCCGGATTTACACGTTGGCCCTTTCGGAGATCGAGCTGAAGGAGGTCCTGTTGGAGGCGGAGCCGCTTGCCCCGCCATCCTGGCCGCCGTTCGGGCGGTTCCTTTCGCCAGGACCTGGGCAATGGTTTGAGCCGGATATCCCCATTCAACTCACGGCCGAGGCGTTCGAGCCGGACGGGGGGACGGTTTCTGAGGTCCGTTTTTTTGCTGACGGCGCCTTGGTCGGTATGGCGACAGGGCAAAACGCCGCTGGGGTGTGGTCGGTCGCCTGGGCCCCGACGGGGCAATCCCCGATACAGCTCCAGCTCGAAGTCGTCGGGGAAGACGGCCGGACGTTTCGATCCGAGCCGATCGAGATGATCCCGGCACCGGAGCTCCAGCCCGACTCGATCGTGATTCATGAGATTCACTACGACCCGGATCTGGACAACGAGTGGGTTGAGTTTGTGGAGCTCTACAACCGTTCCCAGGAGCGTATGGACCTAGGGCACTGGCGTTTGACCGGTGCACTCGAGTACAGGTTTGAGCCGGGCAGTTGGATTGAGCCTGGGGGGTATTTGGTGGTGGCGCAGGACGTCCAGCAGGTTACGACCAAGTATGGCGTCTCCAAGGCCTTGACTGTCGGCCCCTTTTCCGGGCGGATGGCCAATGAGAACGAGGAGTTGGAGCTTTTGGATCCGATCGGCCGGTTTGTGGATCTGGTCGATTATCAACTGGGGTATCCATGGCCGACGGTTGGGGATCCGATCACCGAGACTCAACCGGGGACTGCCTTTTCGATACAACTGATGGACCCGGACTTGGACAATGGGCTCGGCGGGGCCTGGCGCTCGGCAGCACCGACTCCGGGCCGTTCCAACACTCAGATTGCAAATTCGAATCCGCCTCCGTTCACGCGACAAGTGGAGCATCGGCCGGGCGCACCGATGAGTGGTGAGGCCGTCACGATCACGGTCAAGGTCACGGACGACGATGCAGTCAATCAGGTGCTCGTGCAGTATCAGGTGGTGGCGGCCGGGGATTATATTGAGCTATCCGATGCGCGATATCAGACAGCGTGGACGGATCTGCCGATGAACGACGCAGGCCAGGATGGGGATCTGAAAGCGGGCGATGATGTCTATACCGCAGTGATCGACAGCACGGTCCAGGAGCATCGCACGCTGGTGCGTTATCGCATTCTTGCTCGGGATACGACCGGTCATGCGGTCACGGTGCCGTACGCGGACGACCCACAGCCGAATTTTGCCTATTTTTGTTACGATGGAGTGCCCGATTGGACAGGTGCGGTGCGACCAGGGGAGACCACCCCGGTTGAGTTTCCCGCAACGTCGCTTACGACGGTCCCAGTCTATCACTTGATCACAAAAAAGAGCGAGACCGAGAATTGCACGTGGTTCGATCAGGACCCCTCCTCGGTCTATCGGTACTCCGGCGCACTGGTTTACGACGGTGTGGTTTACGACCATATCCAATTCCGCGCCCGGGGCGGAGCGTGGCGGTATGCCATGCGCAAGAACATGTGGAAAATGCACTTCAATCGCGGTCATTTCTTCCAGGCGTACGACAATTACGGCGAGCCCTATGGGACAAAATGGAATCGTCTAAACCTCGGGGCCTGTATTCAGCAGGGGGACTATCTGCACCGCGGGGAACAGGGGATGTTTGAATCGGTCGGGTTCGCCCTGTTCAACCTTGCCGGCATACCGGCACCCAACACGAATTTCGTACACTTCAGAATCATCGACGAGGCAGGTGAGCAGGGGCCGGTGAATGCCGCGCATCCCCCGCTGACGGCGAGTGGCACCCAATACGACGGCGATTTCTGGGGTTTGTATCTCGCAACGGAGCAGATGGATGGGCGTTTCTTGGATGAGCACGGGCTGCCGGACGGCAATCTCTATAAAATGGAGGGTGGGACAGGGGAGTTGAAGAACCTGAGTCCGAACGGTGTCACCGACAGGTCCGATCTCAACACGTTCCAGTCCGGCTATTCTGCGTACCCTTCTGAGGATTGGTGGCGGGAGAATGTCAATCTGGACGGCTACTACCGCTATCGTTCGATACTGGAGTGTATACACCACTATGATATCGGAGCCGGAAAGAACTACTACTACTTTTTGGATCCGGCGGAGAAACTGTGGACCCAGTTGCCTTGGGACATCGACCTGACATGGGCGGACAATATGTATGGGGACGGCAATGAGCCGTTCCGCAATTTCGGGGCTCTGAATCACGCAGGCATCCAGGTCGAGTATCGGAACCGGCTGCGCGAGGTACGCGATCTTCTTTTCAATCCGGATCAGACGGGCCAGCTGATCGATGAATTCGCATCCAAGATCAACCCGGCAGGCGGACCGTCGTTGGTGGATGCCGATCGTGCGCAGTGGGATTATCACTGGGTGATGACGCGCGAGGCGTATTGGTACGGGTATTCAAACAACGACGGCAAGGCTGGACAGGGGCGGTTTTACGAGATCTCACCGACCGGTGACTTTGAGGGTATGCTCCAAAGGATGAAGGATTACATCAGCCAGCGCGGTGCGTGGGTCGACGGTAATCTGTTGCAGGATTCAGCGATTCCGGGGACGCCCTCGATTTCGTATGTCGGACCGGAAGGGCATCCTCTCGATTCGCTATCTTTTTCGATTTCCCCCTTTTCGGATCCTCAGGGTGCGGGGACCTTTCAGGCCGTGAAGTGGCGTATTGCAGAGGTCGAGCCGTTTGCCGCCGCTTCGCCAACGGGGCAGGAGGAGAGTGTGATGCTTCTGCCGCGCGGCTCGGTTTTTCGTTATTTTCCGGGTGTGCGTGAACCTTCGACCCCGGTGGCGGCCTGGCGTCAAAATGCTTTTGACGATTCCTCCTGGGCGGAAGGCGCGACGCCGATTGGCTGGGGCGAGTCCGGCGGATTTCTGGCGACTCCGTTGCAGGGAATGGCTGACACCCATCTCTCGTTCTATCTCCGGCAGCAATTCCAGGTGGAGGACCCGGCGCTCCTTGAGGAATTGGAGGTGCGCGCGTTGTTCGACGACGGATTCAACCTCTGGATCAACGGCAGCCTGGCGGTGTCCCAAAACATGTTTGGCGAGAACGTGGCCTTCGACCAGCGGGCCGCGGACTATAATCAGAACGAAATGAATTGGTTCAGCTTCAAGGTCCCTGCGGACTTGTTGCAACCGGGTGAGAATTGGGTCTGTGTTCAAGTGCAGAACCGCTCACGCAACAGTTCCGACTGTTTCTTCAATGTGGAGCTCGTAGCCAAGCCGGTTGACGCCCAGGCCGGCGGTGTTTTTGGGAGGCCCGGCAAGTATGAGATCGATCCGGTTTGGGAGAGCGATGAACAGACGGAATGGTCGGATCGGGTCCTGATTCCTGGACGCGGGCTTCGGCCTGGTCACACCTATCGGGTGCGCGCCAAGGTTCTCGACCAGAGCGGGCGTTGGAGCCATTGGTCTTCGCCGGTCCAGTTTGAAGCGGCGCCCGGGGTAGGGACTCCGATCCAGAACAGTCTGCGAATCACGGAGCTGATGTACAATCCGGCAAGCGCCTATCTGGTCGGAGGATATACCAGGGAGGACTTCGAGTTTGTCGAACTCTTCAACCGAGGCGACGAACCGATCGAGCTTGGATCCCTCGCCTTCATCCACGGGATCCAGTACGCCTTCCCCGAGGGCACGATTCTGCAGCCTGGGCAGTACCTGGTTGTTGCCGGCAACCCCACCGCCTTTGCTTTGCGCTACCCGGAGGTGCATGCCTTGGGTCCATTCAATGGGAACCTGGCCAATTCGGGAGAGCCGATTTCCTTGGAGCACGTTCAATACGGGGTGATTGAGAGCTTCAGCTATTCCGATGGGCGTGGGTGGCCGCTGGCATCAGACGGTGGCGGGCATTCGATTGTCCCAATTGCTGAAACCTATGCCCGGTCGGATCGTACATGCCTTGATTACGGACTCCACTGGAGGTTCAGCCATGATCCGCTTGGATCACCAGGCCGAGCCGATCCAGAGCCGGTTCCGGGGTTGCGCATCAGCGAGTTCGCGGCCGATTCGAATCTCGGCTCCGGCTCGAATGATTGGGTTGAACTGGTCAACATCGGCCCTACGTCGGTTTCGCTCTCGGGGTTCTATTTGAGCGATGAACGTCAGGACCTGGATAAATTTGCATTGCCGAGCCAGATACTGGCGGCCGGGGGACGCGTGGTCTTTGATGAGCGTACAGGCTTTGGTTTCGGCCTGAGCCGCACCGGCGAGGAGCTGGTACTAACGTTCCGGGAGGGGGGCAATCTCTTCCGGGTGGTTGACGAGGTACGCTTTGAGGGGCAGTTGCCGTTGCGAACCGAGGGGCGGTATCCGGACGGAGGCGCCTGGTTCGTGGGTATGAAGCCGACCCCGGGTGGGGGCAACAGCGGCCCGATCGCCTCGGTGGTGTTGGATGAGATCATGTATCGCCCGGTCGAGGTCGAGGGCGTGCCGCAGACCACAGAGTTCTTGGAGCTTTGGAACTGGACGGCGAAACCGGCTCAACTCTCTGGTGCCCAGGGCGGTTGGCGGGTGGGGGGTGGTATCGAATTCGTCTTCCCGATCGGTGTGTCGATCCCCGCTGGTGGACGTTTGGTGCTGGTGCCGTTCCATCCAGAGGATCTCGCCGCCCGTGAAAAGTTTATGGCGGGGTACGGTGTGGACGAAGGCGAAGAGATACGGTTGTTCGGTCCTTATTCGGGCGCCCTTTCCAATGGTGGAGAACGAGTTGCGCTGGAGTCTCCGATCGCCTCGGAGGATCCGAGTGAGCCGATTGCCTGGGTCATACAGGACGAAGTTATCTACTTCGACGCGTTGCCATGGCCGGAAACCGCGGATGGAATGGGCGCCTCGTTGCAGCGCAAGTCGGCTGCCTGGAGTGGGAACGATCCGGAGAACTGGTGGGCCGGCGAGCCCAGTCCCGGCGATAGCCTGGGAGGGCTCGAGCCTACCCCGGCGACTTCCTTACAGCTTTATTGAGCTAGAGCCCGTTCGTAAACCCTTTGGGCCACAACGAAGGGTCTCTGGTTCCGGATGGGGAGGGCTCCCGCAGAGATCGCAGAGGATTATTGAGCGGTGGGCCAGCTATATTGAAGCCGTTTTCAGCAACTACCTTGGTCTGCTAAAAAGGCATATCTCCAGAATTCCCCCTAAAGGTTGGGGGCAGAACATGAAATTAACCCACTCCCATGGCCAGGTCGAAAACGCCACCGCGCCCACTGCGGGAGGCTCTCCGGATCCGGATGGGAAAGCCTGGTTGGGAAAGCGGATACCTTTTCGAACGACCACGAGCTAAGGAATCAGAGGACGCTTTCAATTTCGGATTCTGTTTCGGGATCGAGCCTCGATTCCTCATCCGGCGCATCCGGCGCGTCGTCCAGGCTTGAAAGTCTGGGCAGTGTCGGCTCAGTTGCAAGCCCGGGGGTTTCGATGTTGAGCTTGGTTTGGAGACTCTGGATGATGATGTGAAAGGCCTGTTCGATGGAGAAGTTTGCGATGTTCAGGACGAGGTCGTAGCCATCGGTGTCACGGACATCGACGCGGAAGTGCTGTTTGACGAAAGCCGCGCGTTCGTGGTCTTTCTTCTGAATGAGCTTGCGCGCCTCTTTATCGGAGAGGTTCTGGCGGGTGGCGATCATCTGGACCCGAAAGTCCATGGGCGCGGTAATGCGGACGCGGAGTCCGTGTTCGGGGGGCAGGATGTAATTGGCGCCGCGGCCGACGATCACGCAATGCCCGTGCTCGGCAACAGTGACGATGACACGGACGAGATGGCGGTAATAGTCATCGAAGGCGATGGACGAAGGATCGACGATGTTGGCGATCCAGCTCTCGACTTTGTTCAGTTTCCGTTCATCGAACGTCTCCGCAACGCGTTGGCGGATGTTCGCGGTTTCGCAGATGTACTCGACCAACTCGCGACTGTAGACGCTCCAGTTCAGGACCGAGCCGATGGCATCCGCGATTTTGTAACCGAGGGCGCCATAGGCACGGGAGATGGTGATGTAGGCGTATTCGCCGGGGGATTCCATACGTTCGGGATGCAACTGGCGCTGCTGCTCACGCGCCTCCCAGACGGCCACTTGTCGGTTGACAAGCTTATCCCAGTAGAAGTGATTTGCTGGTGTGGTCATCTTGATCCTCCTGTTGGACGCCACACACTACGCAAAAACCGGGAAATGGGACAATTGAAATTGAAGATTTTCCGGGCTGAAAATTCCTGGTTATAGTACAACCATCCTCGATAGTGACGGTTAGATGAAAAAATAAATTTTTGTACGAAATTCCTTAATACGATTTGTCTTGACTCGGTCATTCAATCGATAAAAATAAAATGGGGTTTCAGGTGCCCGAATAAAGTCATGTTCAATCCGCGGGGTTGGGTAGGGGGACGAGGGGAAAGACGATCCTATGGGGTCGGGGGGGGGATTCCGAGCCTGTCATGGATGAAAACTGGTGGTCATCGATTTCGATAGCGATTTCGATTCAGACAATGATCGGACTGATCGACAACCATCGCCTGGAGGCGGCGCGTTTTCGGATAACCACTTGCTCGCCCATGACACTCAACGTTCGGCTGGGCAATCGTACTCGTACTCAGTGCAACGGTACTCGTACTCGTACTCGAGGATGTGAATGGAACTCGATCACGAGAAGTTGGATGCCTACTGGATAGCCCTGGACATTGCGGCGTGGGCTAATGGTGTTTTGGACCTTGATTGCGCGAGGGAGCCAGCTTTGTGAACGGGGGAGCGAGTACGAGTACGAGTAGGAGTACGAGTGCGGGAACGGGGAAGGCGAGGGCCAACAAGAGGCTGCAGCGACTAGGAGTAGCTCGAGGCTGTCCAAAAAGGTCAATGGCGAAGCAAGCCCGTGGTCGGGCTCGCTAGAGGTCGTCCGAAAAGGTAGCCGCTTTCCCAACCTTTCCTCCCCATCCCCATCCAGAGAGCCTCGCGCAGAGGCGCGGTGGCGTTTTCGAGCTGACTTGGGGGGGAGGGGCAATGCGCTAATCCCTGCCTTTTTGGCGAAATAATTCAATTTGCCGTTTCCCACCAACCAGGCCTGTTGCAGGACAGGAATCACCTCAACCTCGCAAGCAAACCTTCCCCTTCCCCCCTCTGCGCCTCTGCGCGAGTCCTCCCCATCCGGGGATCCGGAGAGGCTCGATGGCCTTTTCGGACGGGCTCCTGGCCTAAAGCCTTATGCGAATGAAAGCTATGGGTAGCGACGCGGAGTCCGGTTTGGACGGTGGTCACTTTCGCGTTTGTTTGCGGTACATATGGGTTGAGGGACCGAAGAACTGCTCGGCGCTCTCCATGACGGTTTCGGAGAGGGTTGGATGGGCGTGAATGGTTCCGGCAAGGTCGCTGGCGAGGGCGGCCATTTCGACGGCGAGCACGCCTTCGGCGATCAACTCACCGGCGTGTGGGCCGACGATACCCACGCCGAGGACGCGACTGGTATCGGGATCGAAGATGATCTTCGTGACACCGTCGGCGCGGTCCAGGGTCTTGGCTCGGCCGGAGGCGGCCCACGGGAAGCGAGCCACTTGGACCGCGATATTGTTGGCCTTGGCGTATTGCTCGGTGATTCCGCAGGTCGCCAATTCCGGATCGGTGAAGACCACCGCGGGAATGGCGGAATTGTCGAAGGAGACGGAGTGGCCGGCCAGGTCTTCTGCGGCGACCTGTCCCTCACGCGAGGCCTTATGGGCGAGCATCGGTTGTCCCACCACATCGCCGATAGCCCAGAGATTGGGATCGCTGGTGCGCTGTTGTTTATTGACTTTGATAAAGCCCTTTTCGTCCATTTCGACCTTGGTGTTTTCTAGGCCAAGGCCGCGGGAATTGGGGCTTCGTCCGATTGCGATGAGGACGCGGTCAAACGGGAGAGTCTCCTTTGAACCGTCGGAATTCTCCAGGGTGACCATGACCTCTTTACCGGTATCTTCGAGGGCGGCCACCTTGGTATTGAGGCGGAGCTCGTGGAAGTAGCGTTCGCATTTCCGCTGCACGAAGCCGACGAGGTCTTGATCGACTCCGGGGAGGACGGTGGGTGCGAGCTCCACGGTGGTGACTTTGGAGCCGAGAGCGGAGTAGACGGTGCCGAGCTCGAGTCCGATGTATCCGCCTCCGATGACCAGTAGGCGTTCAGGGATCAACGGCACGTTAAGGGCGTCCGTAGAATCCCAGACTTTGTCGCTTTTGATCTGAAACGGCTTAGGGATGATCGGGAGCGAGCCTGTTGCGATGATACAGCGGTCGACGTTCAGCCGTCCGATGTGGGATTTCTCCAGGCGAATGGTTTTTGAATCGATGAAGATCGCACGCCCTGTGATCTGCTTAACATTGCGGCTGTTACAGAGCTGTCCTATGCCGCCGACCAGCTCGGAGACGATCCGGTTCTTCCAGGTCAGGAGTTCATCCAGGACGATTTCGGGCGGCCCCATTTTGAGTCCCCAATGCGAGGCCTCATCGGCCTCGTGGACGATTCTTGCGACATTGAGGAGTGCCTTGGAGGGGATACAGCCACGATTGAGGCAGACGCCGCCGAGGGTAGGGGAGTCGTCGATGACGGCGACATTCATGCCGAGATCGGCGCAGCGAAAGGCTGCTGTGTATCCGCCGGGACCGCCGCCGATGACGGCGACATCTACGTGTTCAAAGACGTTTGGGTCGGTCATATCGATTCCGTTGGGGTGAATACGCCTATGCGTTCAAGAAGAGGCTGTCCGGGTTTTCCAGGAGTTCGGCGATCCTACGTGCGAACCGGGCTGCATCGGCACCGTCGATGACGCGGTGGTCGTAGGTGATACCGAAGGGCATGATCAACCGGGCGGTGAATTCGGAGCCGTTCCAGATCGGTTTCATTTGGGAGCGGGAGACGCCCATGATCGCGACTTCGGGCGGATTGACGATCGGTGTGAAGGCGGTTCCGCCGATGCCGCCGAGATTCGAGATGGTAAAGGTCGCCCCTTGCAGTTCATCGAGGGAGGTCTTACGCTCGCGGGTCTTTTTGGCCAGAGCCGGCAGCAGCAGGGCGAGTTCCTTAATGCTTTTCCGGTCAGCGTGATGGAGGACCGGCACGATGAGTCCGGCCTCGGTGTCCACAGCCACCCCGATGTTGTAGTATTTTTTGAGCAGAAGGCTCTGGCCGCTGCTTTCGAGGGAGGCATTGAACTGGGGGAACTCCTTGAGGGCGGCCACGACCGCCTTCACAACAAAGACGGTGATGGTGAGTCCGCCCCCTTGCTCCTTAATGGTGGAGGAGTGGCGTTTACGCAGCGCCTCCAGCTCGGTGATATCGGCCTCGTCGAACTGTGTGACCATAGGGATGGTCGACCATGACTGGGACATGGCCTCCCCGATCTTTCGACGGAGGGAGGAGATGTTTTGATGTTGGACCTCGCCGTAGGCGTCCTGTTTCTCTGCGGCCTGGGCCTGGAGCATGGCCTGTTCGCTCAGCACGCGGATGTGGTTGCGGACGTCATCGGGGGTGATTCGGCCGCCCGGACCGGAGCCTTTGACCTGGGCGAGGTTGACCCCGAGTTCGCGGGCAAGGGCGCGGGTTGAGGGGCTGGCCGGCAGTGGCACGCCTGCGTCGGGGGGGCGGGTTTCGTTGCGGCCGGGGCCGGCGCGGTTGCCTGTGGTTTCGCCTGAGGAGCCTGGGGTTGGGAAGGTTCCTCAGCGGCCGGTGGTTCAGGTGCCTGTTCGGCTTGGGCGGGTGGTGTGGCCGGTTGCGGGGTTTCCTCTTTTGCGGGTGGGGCGGGGGCTTCGGTCTGGGCGGCCCCTTCCTCGATCAGCGCGATGGTAGCCCCGACGGCCACCTTTTCACCCTGGGCGACCTTAAGTTCCACGATCTTGCCGGTAGTGGGGGAGGGGACTTCAACCACGGCCTTATCGGTCTCGAGTTCGAGGATGGTTTGACCTTCTTGAACGGTATCGCCAACGGCGACGTGAAGGCCGACGACATCTCCGCCTTCGATGTTGTCGCCCAGGTGGGGGAGTTTGATTTCTTTTGCCATGTTGGTTTTACCTATCGTGCGTGAATTGTCGAAGGGGTTGCTCTGCGCGGATCGAATCGTCCTTGTCGCGTTCTCAAATGGTGGTTGTTGGCCGATCTGAACGGGGTTATGCCGTGACCGGGTCGACCTTCTCGGGGTCGATATCGAGCTGTTTGATCGCCTTTTCCACGGTTTCGACCGGGATCTCGCCGCGCTTGGCAAGTCCTGCCAAGGTGGCAAGGACGACGCATTCGGCGTCGACCTCGAAGAACCTGCGCAGGGCGGCGCGGGTATCGCTGCGGCCGAAACCGTCGGTGCCGAGGGGGATCAACCCGCCGGGGACCCAGCGTGCGATCTGTTCGGGCAGGATCTTCATGTAGTCGCTGGCGGCTACGAACAATCCCTTTTCGTCTTGCAGGGTCTTCTCTACGTAGCTGACGCGCGGCTTTTCGCTGGGATGCAAGCGGTTCCATCGCTCACAGGCCAAGGCATCGCGCCGGAGCTCCTTATAGCTTGTCGCGCTCCAGACGTGTGCTTCGACGCCGAATTGACTCTCCAGGATGTCCTGTGCGCGCAGGACTTCGTTCAGGATGGAACCGCTACCGAAGAGCTGGGCAACCGGTGCTTTTTTCTTGCCGCCGCTCAGTTTGCTGGGGCGCAGTTTGTAGAGCCCCTTAAGGATACCCTCTTCGGCCCCATCCGGCATGGCCGGCATCGGGTAGTTCTCGTTAGCCAGGGTCAGGTAGTAGAAGATACTCTCCTGCTCTTTGTACATGCGCCGGAGGCCGTCGGCGACGATGACGGCGATTTCGTAGGCATACGCGGGGTCATAGGCCAGGAGACTGGGAATCGTGGACGCGAGCAGGTGGCTGTGTCCGTCCTGGTGCTGGAGGCCCTCGCCGTTGAGGGTGGTCCTGCCGGCGGTGGCACCGAGCATGAATCCTTTGCATCGCATATCGGCTGCGGCCCAGATCAGGTCGCCGATGCGTTGGAAACCGAACATGGAGTAATAGATAAAGAATGGAATCGTGTTGACGCCGTGGTTGGCGTAGGCGGTGCCTGCGGCGATGAACGAGGACATTGATCCGGCCTCTGTGATGCCTTCTTCGAGGATCTGACCGTTCTTCGCCTCTCGGTAGTAAAGGAGCGAGTCGCTGTCGACCGGCTCGTAGAGTTGGCCCTTATGGGAGTATATCCCGCATTGTCGGAAGAGGGCTTCGATGCCGAATGTACGCGCCTCGTCCGGGATGATAGGCACCAAGAGTTTGCCGAGTTTCGGGTGCCGCAGCAAGCGTGCGAGGAGGCGAACGAAGGCCATGGTGGTGGAAACGGCACGATCCCCGGTACCCTCGATCAAGTCTTTGAACTCGGAAGCGGGCGGGGTATCAATGGGGTCGACCAAGTTCTGCCGATTGGGCAGCGAGCCCCCGAGCATCTCGCGGCGATGCCGCATGTAGCGCATTTCGGGGCTGTCCTCGGGTGGCCGATAGAAGGGGGTATTGGTGACGGCCTCGTCGGAGATGGGGATGCCGAAGCGAGAGCGAAACTCGCGCATCTCCTCCTCATTGAGCTTCTTCTGCTGATGGGTGATGTTACGGCCTTCGCCGGCCTCGCCGAGGCCGTAGCCTTTGATGGTCTTGGCGAGGATGACGGTGGGGGTGCCCTGGTGCTGGGTGGCCTGCAGGTAGGCCGAATAGACCTTGACGGGGTCGTGGCCCCCGCGGCTCATCCGCTCGAGTTGCTTATCGGACAGGTGCTCGGCGAGTTTGAGCAATTCAGGATCAGTTCCGAAGAAGTGTTCCCGGATATAGGCGCCATCCATGACGGAGTATTTCTGGTACTGACCGTCCACGATCTCGCCCATGCGTTGAACCAGTCGCCCTTCGGTGTCCTTGGCGAGTAGGGCATCCCAATCGGAACCCCAGATCACCTTGATGACGTTCCAGCCTGCGCCGCGGAAGGCAGCCTCCAATTCCTGGATGACCTTGGAGTTGCCTCGCACGGGGCCGTCGAGACGTTGGAGATTGCAATTGATGACGAAGGTGAGGTTGTCGAGGCCTTCGCGCGCGGCCAGGGTGATGGCCCCGAGGGTCTCTGGCTCGTCGGTCTCGCCGTCACCGATGAAGGCCCAGACCCGGGCCTGGTCGGAATCAATCAGGCCGCGATCCTTGAGGTATTTGCAGAAGCGTGCCTGATAGATGGCCATGATGGGTCCCAGTCCCATGGAGACGGTAGGGAACTGCCAGAAATTGGGCATGAGCCACGGGTGCGGATAGGAGGATAGGCCGCCGCCGGGTGCGAGTTCCCGCCGGAAATTGGTCAGCTGCTCCTCAGAGAGTCGGCCTTCCGTGAAGGCGCGGGCGTAAATGCCAGGGGAGGCATGTCCTTGGAAGTAGACGAGATCTCCGGGGTGGTTCTCGTTTCGGGCGTGGAAAAAGTGATTAAATCCGACTTCGAGCAAGGTGGCGGAGGAGGCATAGGTCGAGATATGTCCGCCGACGCCGGAATCGTTGGAATTGGCCCGCACCACCATGGACATCGCGTTCCATCGGACGCAGCTTTTGATGCGACGTTCGAGTTCGCGGTCACCGGGAAACGGCGGTTGTTTATCGTAGGGGATAGAATTGACGTAGGGGGTGTTGGCGGAAAATGGGAGCTTGAGGCCCTTACGTGTTGTGTATTTGCGCAAGGCCTCCAAGAGGAACAGAGCCCTCTGATCTCCCCGTGACTTGATGACGGCTTCCAGGGATTCCAGCCACTCCTGGGTCTCCTGTGGATCCAAGTCCTCGAACATCTGCTCTAGTTGCCCGTCAGTTTGCATTGGATGCACCCTTCATCTGTGCGGATCGGTGGTATCGTCACTATAGTAAGTAAATCAAATAAATAACCCGAAACGGGATCTCTGACCAATCGATCGGCGGTGTTTGCAGTGAATTCTTCCAGTTTATTGGGCAGTAATGGTTCAGAAATTGCTTTTCTGCAAGGCTTTTCAGGTACCCCCAATGAATTTGTCGCGTTTGAGGAAGCATTGTTCCGCGAGGCGGAGGCGGGACAACGCGGAGAGTTGCTTTGGCTTCGGGAGGCGAAGCGCCATTTCGTCGTACTGGGGTCCTCCCGGCCGGCGCATGCCGACGTCGATCTGGGTGTTTGCCAGGCGACGGACATACCAGTTGTACGGCGGTTTTCGGGTGGTGGGACCGTCCTTCAGGGACCGGGCAGTCTCTGCTTCACCCTGCTGTTGAAGCACGATCTCCGGCCGGAGGTGGCTTCCGGTGTACAATCCGCCGATCGATATGTCCTGAGTCGAATGATGGCGGTTTTGGCACCGTTGATTGGAGCCGTGGAGATGGCCGGTGTCTGTGATCTGACGGCGAACGGCAAAAAGTTCGCTGGCAATGCGCAGCGACGGGGCCGGGTATTCACCCTGTACCATGGGAGTATCCTGAACGGGCTGGATCTGGACCTGATGTCGTCGGTCCTTCGTCTGCCGGATCGCAGGCCCGAGTATCGGGGGGCGCGTGCCCACCATGAATTCGTTCGAAACCTGGAGCTTCCGCGCTCGCGGTTAGAACAGTTAATCCGTCGGGCGTGGTCGGCCTCTCTGGAAGCCGACCCGCCCGGGCCTGAAGCGGTCCGCCGCCTGGTCACGGAACGATATGGACGTGCGGAATGGACCTATCGGTTTTGATGGGATCAGTCGGTGACTGGGATCAGTCGGTGACTGGGATCAGTCGGTGACTGCTCCGCGGGCGGAGCTTCCGACCTCTTTGACGTACTTGGCAGCGACGCCCCGCGTGTATTTAGGGGCCGGGGGTGCCCACATGGCACGGCGCTCCTCGAGGGTGGCGTCATCCACATCCAGGTGCAGCTTGCCCTTGACCGCGTCGATGGTGATGAGGTCGCCATCCTTAATCAGGGCGATGTTGCCGCCTACCTGGGCTTCGGGCGCGACGTGACCGACGACCATGCCGTAGGTCCCTCCGGAAAAGCGGCCGTCGGTGATGAGCCCGACGGTATCGCCGAGGCCCTTACCGATGATGGCACTGGTGGGGGAGAGCATCTCTCGCATGCCGGGGCCGCCCTTGGGTCCTTCATAGCGGATCACGACGACGTCTCCGGCCTGGACCTGATCATCCATGATGGCCTTCATGCACTGCTCTTCGCCGTCGAAGACGCGTGCCGGGCCGGAATGGACGAGGCTCTTCACCCCGCTCACCTTCGCGACAGCGCCCTCCTCGGCGATGTTCCCCCGAAGGACGACCAGGTGTCCTTGGACGTACTTGGGGCGGGCGAGGGGGAGGATGACCTTTTGGTTGTCGGGTGGATTGTTGGGAATATGGGCCAGGTTTTCGGCGACGGTCTTCCCGGTGATGGTGATGCAATCGCCGTGCAGGAGGCCGGCGTTCAGGAGCATCTTCATCACCTGCGGGGTTCCGCCGGCCTGATGGAATTCGGTCGTGACGTAGCGGCCGGAGGGTTTGAGGTCGGCGATATGGGGGACTCGCTCCCGAATCCGTTCGAAGTCTTCGAGGGCGAGATCGACCTCGGCGGCGTGGGCGATCGCAAGCAGGTGCAGGACGCAGTTGGTGGAGCCCCCGATGGCCATGGAGACGCTGATGGCGTTTTCGAACGCCTTTCGGGTCATGATATCGCGTGGCTTGAGGTCGCGTCGAATCAGATCGAGCACGAGTCGTCCGCTCTCCTGAGCGCTATCCTGCTTTTCGGCGTCTTCTGCGGCCATGGTAGAGGAGTAGGGAAGGCTCATTCCCATGGCTTCGAAGGCGCTGCTCATGGTGTTTGCGGTGTACATACCGCCGCAGGAGCCCTTGCCGGGGCATGCGCAGCGTTCGATCTGCAGGAAGTCTTCCCTTGAGATGCGACCGGCACCGAACTCCCCGACGGCCTCGAAGGCGGAGACAATCGTGAGGTCGCGACCCTGGTAGTGGCCCGGCTTGATGGTGCCGCCGTAGACGAAGACGGAGGGTATATTGAGCCGTGCCATGGCGATCATGGCACCCGGCATATTTTTGTCGCAACCGCCGATGGCGACCAATCCGTCCATGCACTGACCGCGGCAGACGGTTTCAATGGAGTCCGCGATGACCTCACGGCTGATGAGGCTGAATCGCATGCCGTCAGTACCCATGGAGATCCCGTCACTGATGGTGATGGTCCCGAACATCTGCGGCATACCGCCTGCGGCGCGGATGGCGGTGTGGGCACGCTCGGCGAGTTCACCGAGGCCGGCGTTACAGGGGGTGATATCGCTCTGGCCGTTGGCGACGCCGATGATCGGTTTCGTGAAATCATCGTCTTGGAATCCGACGGCGCGCAGCATGGCGCGATTGGGGGCGCGCTGATCGCCCTGGGTGATACGGTAGCTATTTCGATTGAGTGCGCTTTGATCTGGGGTAGTACTCATGATGGAATGTAGCTGGGACCCTGTCCCGAGTTGATTGTCGAGCCAAACTTTAGTTTGATAAGCTACACCGAATCTCCGGGTTAGCAACTTGAGCACTGGTGGCTCGTGGTCGTCCGAAAAGGTCGCCGCCTTCCCAACCTGCCCTCCCCAAGCGCATCCGGAGAGCCTCCCGCAGAGGGCGCGGTGACGTTTTCGACCAACCTATCGGGGTGGGTAGGTTCCATGCTCTGCAGCCTACTTTTTTGGGGTTTTTTTCAGTGATACCGATTCAATTGACCAAGGCAGTTGTTGAAAACGGCTCCGATG
>CALLYA010000228.1 GCA_937875495.1 uncultured Verrucomicrobiota bacterium | reverse complement strand
TTTGAGAAACAGAAACTCGAGGAACTTCTAGTTCCAGTTTGACAGACCACATGCCAGCGCCTCTGCGCCTCTGCGCGAGACCTCCCCATCCGGACCCGGAGCGGCTCCCGCAAAGATCGATGTGGCGTTTTCGGACGGGCCATGGCTGGCAGACCAATACAACCGCCGCGTCAGAGCGACCAGCCGCTGCGATACGGCTCGCCCAGCAACGCGTTCGCGTCGTCGGCGTTGTTGAACCGCCGCTGGTCGGCGTCCCAGTGCAAGGTCTTGCCCGTGCGGAGGGCGATGTTGCCCAGCAATACGAAGTTGGTGAGGGGTCCTGCCCAATCGAAATTGCAGCCCGCGGGCTCGCCGCCTTGGCACGCCTCGAACCACTCGACCCAGGTCCCGCCGCGACGCTGTAAGCTCTTTGGCACCGCCTCGGAACGCGCCTTCAATCCGGGCGTGAGCACCTCAGCACCCAGCATCTGCCCCTCATCCCCGACATAGAGCGTGCCCTCGTCCGGCCAGTCATCAGGATTCAAACCCACAGGACAAGGCGGCCGCAGCCCGCCGTCGTACCAGACCACACGCACCGGCGGCATATCCTCGCGCGCCGGGAAATCATACGTGACAATGGAGGCCAGCGGCGCGCTTTCCGCCATCACACGCGTCGCATAGGCATGGATGCGCTCAGGCTCAAATAGATTTAAGGCGCGGTACGGCGTGTTGAGATAGTGACAACCCATGTCGCCCAGGGATCCGGTCCCAAAATCCCACCAGCCGCGGAAGTTCCATGGGTGATAAACCGCCCCGGCGACCGCGGACGTGCTCGGATCCTGCAGGTTCTGGCCAAACGGCGACTTGATCTGCTCCCATGCAAGGTGTCCCTTGGGCCATTTGTTCTTGTAGGGCCGCTCCTTGGCCGGACCGAGCCACAGGTCCCAGTCGAAGTTCGCGGGGACCGGGTCGCTCCCGTCCGGACGGTTCATTCCTTGCGGCCAGAGCGGGCGATTCGTCCAGACATGCACCTCGCGGACCGGCCCGATCACCCCGCTCCAGATCAGCTCGCAAGTGCGGCAGCCGGCCTCGGTCGTATTCGGCGAGGCGGTCACCTGGGTCGCCACACCGACCTCGCGCGCCTTCGCAATGATCGCCTCCGACTCCGCGACCGTGCGCGTCAGCGGCTTGACGCAGAGCGTGTGCTTCTTGCGCTTGAGCGCCTCCATCGTGATCACGGCATGCGTATGATCCGGGGTCCCGCAGTAGACCGCGTCGATTCGGTCGCCTTCGGCTTGGAACATCTCGCGCCAGTCGCGATAGCGCCGCGCCTGCGGCCAGCGGTCATAGGCGTGCTTCGCATAGATGTCGTCCACATCACAGAGCACACCAATCTCAAAGCCGGCCCGCTCGCACGCCTCCAACTGGGGGAAGCCGACCCCGCCTACTCCGACCCCGGCCACGATCGGCTTCTGATTCGGCGAGACACCCCCGAAGGCGCCCAACACCTCCCGTGCCAGCACCGTCAACCCCAGCGCACCCACGCCACTGCGCTGCATCCACTCCCGCCGCGTAAGCCCCTTCTGCGAGCAATTCATAGCCCCAACCTTTCTCGATGTAATGACAATGATCCCAACCGCAAAGCGGCTGAGCCTGTATTCTGCCACGAGCGGAACCCGAGAATCCAGGTTATTTGCCCGTGCTTGAACCAGGCCAAATAACCCATTGGGCAACAACGGAAGGTCTCCGGATCCGGATGGGGAGGACTCGCGCAGAGGCGCGGAGGCGCAGGGGTAGGAATGCAGATACGTCGGAGCTGTTCTCTGCTAGAGCCTTGGTCAGGCAGCAGGACAATTCTCCAAAAAAAGTTTGGATCAGAGGATGGACCCCACCCACCCCCGTGGCCCGCTCGGAAACGCCACCGCGCCTCTGCGCCTCTGCGCGAGGCTCTCCGGATGGCGATAAGGGGGCAGGTTGGGAAAGTGGCTACCTTTTCGGACCGGTTCAGGCTGGAAAACGAAACTGGGGGGCTGGGAACCAGGTCAAATGGCCTGGTTCCCTGGCCCCCTCGTCAAAACATCTGTGGCGCCCCAAACTTTCCCAGGGGCGTCGTGCCCTGCATGCCGGGAAAGTGAGCGAGCGCCGGTTCTACTGCTGCGCCGGGCGGCGCGGGAAGTTCCGGACGACCTTCTCGCCGGTCACCTTCTGCGTGCCGCGCGTGGTGGTGAGCTCGCCGGTCAGCTTGCCGTCGGCGATCGTTCCGGCGAAGTCCATTTCAAAGCTGTTCTCACCGAAGGTCGTGACAACCTTGAAGCTGACCGCGTTCTCCTCGAGCGTCACCTTCTCGACCGGCAGGGAGCCGTAGAGCGCGCTCAGGTCGGGATTGACCCGCAGCCGCTGCTTGCGGGCACCCATCTCAGACGCGATCTCCAGGTTCCAGGTCCCGATCAGATCCGCGCCGATTCGGGTCCCTTCCACAGCGATCTCGCCACGGTCCGACTTGAATGCGCCGGTGATGGTCCCCTCGCGATTGAACGTACCCTCGAAGGTCGATTCCCAGGTGTTCTCCTGAAAAGTCACGCTCCGCTTGAACGTGAGCGTGCCGCGCTCGTAGTTCAGATCCGTCACTTCGCTCTCGCCACGGCGGCTCTTCCAGACGCCCTTGAGCGCTCCCTCTTCATCGGCGCGAATTTCCAGGGTCGAAGTGATCTCGCGCTCGCCCATGGTGCTCTTCATGAGCCAATCGCCGCAGATCATCGGCATCCGCGGCGCGCGCTCGCCGGTCACCTTGATCTCGCCCATCTCGCCGCTGAACGCACCGGTCAGCGCACCTTCTGCGATCGTCCCCGTGAATTGAGAGGTGCGGGTCTCGCCCTGCTGAGTCGGGATGACCCAGGCGAACTTCAGTGTACCATCCGTATAGGACACATCCTGCAGCTCATTGACCCCGAACAGGCTGATCAATGCGGCGGTCTGGTTGCCATCCGCATCGCGCCCGAACGAGAGTATGGACTCCATCTGGCGTCCGTTGAAATCAGACTTGATCAGCCAGTCCCCGAAGAGACCGCGCGCCTGGCGACCAGGGGCTTGCGCCAACAATTGAGACGCAGTGGTTACACAAATCAACGCAGCGAATACCAACAATTTGAGTGAAGACCGAGCCATCGTTGCACCATCCTTTTGTGGGATTAAATCCTCGAATCGCCTGATCAAACAAAATAAGGTCCCAGACGACACGAACCGCTAAAGAAGCGACAACGAAGCATGGACCCAACAAATTGTATCGACAGTCACCACCCCAATCCTGGATCTGATCATGGCTAATCCCCTCCTCCAATGGACCGCACTATGGCTGGTCATCCCGATGCTCTGCACGGCGATCGCAGCCGCTGAACCCGATCGGATTCGGGTCATTCTCGATTCCGATGCGAACAACGAGCTGGACGATCAACACGCCATCGCCTACCTCCTCCTCAACCAGGAGGCCTTCGACGTCGCCGCCATCACCGTGAACCGCACCCGCGCCGGTGGCGCCATCACCGCCCAACGCGCCGAGGCGGTGCGCGTTGTGCAGCTCTGCGGCCAAGTCGACACCATTCCTGTGCTCTCCGGCGCGGACGCCGATTTCGAGACGATCCGCAAGACCCTTGATCAGCCCGAATACGACGGACACGAGGCCGTGGACTTCATCATCGCGGAGGCCAAGGCGGCTCAGGAGAAACCGCTGGTCCTCCTGCCGATCGGAAAGCTGACCAACATCGCGCTCGCGCTGGAAAAGGCGCCGGAGATCGCACGCAAGATCCGTATCGTCTGGCTCGGCTCGAACTACCCCGAGCCGGGCGAGTACAACCAGGACAATGACGAGCCCTCCTTGAACTACATCCTGGACTGTGACGTCCCCTTCGAGATCGCAATCGTCCGCTATGGCAAGCCGACGGGCACGGATGCGGTCCGCGCCACGCTCGAGGACATCCGCACCAAGATGCCGGGCAAAGGCCCCCAAATCGAGCCACCGGTCGAGGGGCGCCACGGCGGGAGCTTCCGCTGTTTCGGCGATTACGCGTTGAGCCTGTTCGAGAACATCCAGCTCCATGGCGATCCGCCCTCGCGCGCCCTCTTCGACATGGCCGCGGTCGCCATCGTAAAGAACCCGGATTGGGCCAAGGCGCGCAGCATCCCCGCCCCGATCCTGGAGGCCGGTCAATGGGTCGAGCGTCCCAACAACCCGCGCAAGATCATCCTGTGGGAGAATTTCAATAGCGCGCGCATCATGGACGACTTCTATCAAACGATGGAAGCCGCGACCCCGGCCAAGACCAGCGCCTCGGGGACTGAACGCCCCAACATCTTCTTCTTTTTCGCGGACGACTGGGGACGCTATGCCAGTCTGCATGATCAGTTCCCGCCCAATCAGGCGTTTCAAACGCCCAACCTGGACCGGTTCGCGCGGGAGGGGGTCCGCTTCCACAACGCCTTCGTCACGGCACCCTCCTGCACACCCTGCCGGAGTTCACTCCTCTCCGGGCAATACTTCTACAGGACCGGTCGCGGCGCGATTCTCCATGGTGCACAGTGGGATTCGAGCATCCCCACCTACCCGCTTCTGCTGCAACAGGCCGGCTACCACATAGGCTACACATACAAGGTGTGGAGTCCCGGCTCGCCGGTTGACGCGCCCTACGGCGGCAAGGCCAACGAGTACGCCAAGGCCGGCCGCCGGTTCAACTCCTTCTCGCAATCGGTCACCAAGCTGGTCAATCAGGGGGTCGGGCTCGAAGACGCGAAACAACAGGTCTACGCGGAGGTCATCCGGAACTTCGATGACTTCCTGGCCGCCCGTGAACAAGGCCGGCCGTTCTGCTACTGGTTCGGTCCGACCAATACGCACCGCACATGGACGCGCGGCTCGGGCAAGGCGTTGTGGGGACTCGACCCGGACGCGCTCAAGGGGCGCATGCCGGCGTTCCTACCAGATGTACCCGCCATCCGAGAGGATATGTGCGACTACCTGGGCGAGGTCCTCGCGCTGGACCAGGTCCTGCCACTCTTCCTCGCCCGGCTCGAGGAGCTCGGGGAACGCGACAACACACTTTTTGTCATCAGCGGCGATCACGGCATCCCCGGCTTCCCCCGCGGTAAATGCAACCTCTACGATTTCGGCACCCAGGTAGCACTCTTTGCCCAGTGGCCTGCTCGCGTGCCGGGCGGCCGCAGCCTCGACGATTTCATCAATCTCATGGACCTGGCACCCACCTTCCTGGCCGCGGCCGGGGAGGAGATCCCGGCCTGCATGACCGGTACCAGCTTCCTCCCGCAGCTCCTCGCCGATGGCGAAGGCTGGATCGACCCGGATCGCAACTTCGTCGTCACCGGCAGGGAACGGCACGTCGCCCTAGCACGCGAGGACGGACTCCCCTATCCGCAACGCGCCATTCGCACCCCTGAATACCTCTATATCAGGAACTTCGCTCCGGATCGCTGGCCCATGGGCGCGCCCGAAGGCACCGGCACGGTCCCCTTCCCGCCCGATGCCAAGGCGCTCGGGAACAATACTTACGCCGCGTTCGCCGATTTGGATGCGAGCCCGACCAAGGCCTGGATGATCCTGCACAAGGATGAGCCGCAATGGCGGACCGCCTGGGAACTCGGCTTCGAGAAGCGGCCCGGGGAGGAGCTGTACGACCTGCGTAACGATCCGGATCAGATCCGCAACCTCGCCGATGCCCCCGCGTACAACGAGACCCGCAACGAACTCAGCCACCGTCTCATCCACATCCTGGAGTCCACAAACGACCCCTTCCTGCCGGGTGCAGGCAACCAACTGCCCCCCGATTTCTTCGCCATCGACCTATGACCAATTTCATCTTCAGCACCTGGGTGAAGTTCTTCTTCCTCTTCACCCCGTTTTTTGCGCTCTCCATGTTCCTCAGCATCACCAAGGGGCACACAGAATCCGAGCGGCATAAGCTCGCAATCCAGATCTGCCTCGCGGTGACCGGGTTCTGCCTGCTGCTCTTCTTCTTCGGCAACGCTGTATTCCGGCTTTTCGGCATCACCCTGGACGCGTTCCGGGTCGGCGCCGGCACCCTCCTCTTCCTCTCCGCGATCCGGCTCGTACAAGGACCGGAGTCGCGCGCGCCCGCACCGCACGAGGAGGACATCGCCGTCGTTCCAATGGCCATGCCGGTCATCGTCGGCCCCGCCACAATCGGCACATTGCTGGTCCTCGGTGCCGAGATTCAGGAGCCTGTCGAAAAAATCGTCGGCTCTGTCGCACTCATCCTGGCGGCCATCAGTGTCGGGGCCATCCTCTATCTCGGCCACGCGATCGAGCGCGCCCTCGGCATGCGCGGCCTCAACATCCTCAGCAAGATCACGGGACTGGTCCTCTCCGCGCTCGCAGCACAAATGGTCCTCACGGGCGTGCAGCACTTCCTCTTCGGGGGAGCGTGATCCAAAGAAACACCCCACGGCGGCCCCGATTCTGGAGCCACCGTGGGGTTTTTTGAGTGATCGATGCCTGTTACGGCTTGGGCACCAATCTCAGGTAGTCCAGACCGAACATGTAACTATCAACGGCTTGCGGGTTCGAACCGACCAGTTCCACGGTCAGCTTGTGCTGCCCCGCAGCCAGGGTATGCACGCCCAGGCTCACTTCGTCGTTGGCGACGCCGTTGTTGAACCGGTCGAACCTGCCCGCAGCGGTGTCGTCCACCGAGATCGCGACGATCCCGTAGTCGACCGCCTTGGTCAGGCTCGCCATGACCTCGTAGCGGCCGGCCGCTTCAACCGGAAACTCCAGGACCAGGCGGTCGCCTTCCGCTCCGAACTTCCACCAGACCTGTTCCTCGTTGCTCCAGCGGAACTGGGCACCGCCCTGGCGCTCGACCGTTCCGCCCGTACGCTCCAGGACCTTCAGATCCTCGCCTTCGATCGCGCCCTCGACCTTGTAGACCTCAACGATGTCCGAGCGCTCCTGCGGGACGGTCAGTGCCGCGGTCCCGGGATCCGGCTCGATGTTCCAGCTCGCACCCGGACGCGCGTACCAGAATGACGCCGGTGCGAAGTTCACCGTGGTGTGGTGCCAGTGCCACAGCTCCATGTCGAACTTGATCGACCGGGTGAACGGGATCGCGTCCAGAGAGCGATACCGGCTGTTGACCGTGAACCCGGGGACCAGGTTGCCCGCCCCCGACGGTTGCGCATGGAACGGTGAAGCGAAATACTCCGGCCGGCACCAGGCATAGCCGTAGTAGTCCTCGGTCCCAGTCCCGAAATGCGATGGGAACGCCTCGCCGTCGACGAAGATCTTCTCGTCGCCCTCGCCCCACCAGGCTGCCGCCCCGTTGAAGACCGTCAGGGTGTCGCCCACAAAGACGCCTTCGCCCTCGACCGTCACGTAATTGACGTCGAATGCGCCCTCGCCCGGAGCGGTCGCACCCTCCTTGAAGGAGCTTACCTCGGTCAGCTGATGCCAGCAGCCGTGGAAGTACATGGAGCGCTCATCCCACTCCCAGCGCCCGACCAGTGCGGAACCATCGCGTATCACGACGTCCTGGTCACCCAGGTTGGTCAGTGTGATCTTGCACGACTCTTGGAACGGCATCACCCAGAACGTGCTCATCAGGCCGTCTTCCGTCACCTCGGTATACCAGGTCTGGTGCGGCTCGGACAGGTAGCCGCGACCGAAGAACTCCCCGACCGGCACCCAGACGGTCTGCTTACCGTCGAACTCAATGGAAAGGACCGTGGACCGCAAGGCCTGCGGGAGGTTCTGCGCCTCGAGATTGAGCGACAGCCGGCGGATCGCGCCGGGACGATCGATCGCAACGGAAAGGTCCTGGCCGGCGCCAATCGTGCCGCCGAAGTCAGTGGTCCGCCGACGGGAATTGTCCGGACCCGACCGCAGCAACCGCTTCTGGACCGTGTCGATCTTCGCTTGGGCCGCCTTGATCTGGTCCATGGCAAAGGACTGGATCGGAGTGCCGGAGGCGTAGGTCCGGTAGTTGATCTGGTAGTAGAGCGCCTCACCGCGGTGCGCGCCATCATCCACAAAGACATCCGTCTCGTAGGTCACCTTGCAGTGCTTGGCATACGGGATCGGCAGGTAGAGGTTGTGCCCGCGCTGACCGTACGGGGTCTGAGGCGAGACGCCCTCGGACAAGGTCCCGGTGACCAGTCCGCCGCCGTCGATGATCTCCGTGATCGGACCCTCGATCGCGGCGGTTTCATTTCCATCGAGATAGATCCGGAGGGTACCGTTCGAGAACGGCTCACCACTGGGTCCGTGCCAGGTGCCCCAGATCCGGACGATCGCGCCCGGCCCGGCCTCGTCCATCAGCACGTATTCCTTCCGCCCGTCCTTCTCCTCGGTCCGGACAAACCAACTCCGATCCATGTTCGCGAACCAGCCGGGCTGATCCGGCGCCACCGAGCCGCGGTCGTAGCTGCTGGCTTGACTGCATGTGTAGCTCACAGCAGGCAGCTGCGCTAAATGATCACGGTTCACCATTTCATCCAGCAAGCTCTCCAAGGAGACAGGCTGAACGGCCATCCCGGGGACGGTGAGAATCAGCGTGCCGCAGATTGCCCAAATCATCACGTTGTTCATCGTGCTTTCAAAACCTTCTGATTCAGCTTTGAGAAAAGACCACCGGCCGCCGATGGCAGGCTCGGCGGAAACCACCGAAGCCCATAAAAAAAGAGGTGGTCGAAGATCAGGCCTAATAATGCCTGTCCATGTTGCAGCTGACCAGCAGAATCGGGGAGCATCCCCATCCGGATCCGGAGAGCCTCGCGCAGAGGCGCAGAGGCGCGGTGGCGTTTCCGACCCGGCAAAGGGGGTGGGTAGAGGCCCATCCTCTGATCCAATCCTTTTTTGGGAATTTTTTGGTTTACCGTTTCCAGAAAACAAGCCCGTTGCGAGAGTCGTCCCCTCAACATAGCAAGAGCCCGTCCGAAAAGCCTGTTAGACCCCAACGAAAGGTCGCCATGGCCGGATTGGGAAGGACTCCCGCAGAGAACGCAGAGAACGCAGAGAACGCAGAGGGCGCAGGTACGAGTAGGAGTAGGAGTAGGAGTAGGAGGAGGAGCACTGTATGAGAAGACGAGGCCTGCTTAAACGGGATATCTACATAATTCCCCTAAAAATGTAGGAGGCAGAGCATTGGTTCTACCCACCCCCAGAGGCAGGTCTAAAACGCCACCGCGCCCTCTGCGGGAGGCTCTCCGGGTGGTTGGGAACAGCATGTTGGTTAATCCGCTACCTTTTCGGACGACCTCTAGCAAGGGCCCAGAAACGTTCACGTACACAGCGAAGCGGTACACGTACACGATGATGCGGCGAGTACGAGTTCGAGGGGTTGCCGATCCGTCAGATCATTGTCGAAATCGAAATCGAAATCGGGATCGAAATCCGGATCGATCCCTGCTTTGTATGGCGCCTGGCCCTCATGGACCGCTCAAGCTTCGCTGCGGGAGGCCTGCCCATTCCCCTCCTCTGCGCCTCTGCGCGAGTCCTCCCCGGCTCGCTCGCGCTCACCCACAGCGGACTCCCAACTCCCGTATTGGATCGGCGGCCGATTCGTGAGAGGATGATGGCATGAACACCTCTGAGGATCATCCACGTAAAGCATTTCACTGGAGAGGCTTTTGCAGTCTCCTGCTCTTTTGTTCCGGCATGGTCATGCTCGTCTCGAGTGCCGTGCTCTATACGTCGCCGCAGGGTCGCATCGCGCACTGGACCGGTTGGAGCATACTCGGACTGGAGAAGGAGGAGTGGAGCGCGGTCCACATGGTGTGCGGTCTGCTCGTGGTCTTAACTTCCATCTTTCATATCTACTTCAACTGGACCCATTTCATCTGCTACATCAAGCGAAAAACTGAGTCGACACTGCATCTCAAGAGGGAGATCGCGCTGGCTCTATTGGTCAGTGTCGCATTTGTGGCCGGTACCATCCTGCAGTGGCAGCCGTTTCACGCGATCGTCCAGTGGAACGACGACATCAAGTCATATTGGGCGGCCAACTCCAACGCGACCCTGGTCCCACACGCCGAAGAGTTGACGCTGATCGCCTTTGCCGAAGAGATTGGGATGCCGTTGGATGAGGTGGTGACCACCCTCGAGGCAGCCGGCTTCGAGGTCAGCGACACCTCCATCCAGATCAAAGACCTCGCCCGCCAGCAGGGGATGACCCCGAATCAACTCCACGCCGTGCTCAAGCCGGCGCCCTCCGGCCGCGGTGGCGGCGGTGGCGGCGGTGGCGGCGGTGGCGCTGGAAGAGGGCTCGGTGGCGGAGGCAGCTCCGGAGGCGGGAGCGGCGAACTCAGTGGTGGAGGTGGTGGTGGTGGTATGGGGCGGCTCACCGTGTCACAGCTCTGCCGTGAGCATGGGGTTGACCTCCAGCAAGCGCTTCAACGGCTTGACGCAGCGGGGGTGTCTGCACAGGAGGGCGACACCATTCGAGCACTGGCTGACGCGGCCGGATTGCGTCCGACCGCCGTCACCGACATCATCCGCGGTCCCGGGGACTGACCCGATGACCCACCAAGCTGGGGGCCAGAGGCTCAGAAGTAGAGATCGCGCTTGCCGGTGTTGCGAATCGCTTCCAGGCGGGAGATGACCTCGGACTTCATCTTGCCGTCCTCCATCTTGGCCAGTTCCTTCTCCATGAGCCGGGCCCCGACGGCCTGCGTCTCGGGGCTGGCATAGTCCGAGAGGTACTCCTGCAGGGTGCACATCGCGTTCGGCGAGCAAAAGCGCTTGATGAAGCCGGGGATGGCAAACTCCATGAAGTGCTCACCGGTCCTACCCAGCCGATAGCATGAGGTGCAAAAACTCGGAATGAAATCATCCTCCATCAGCTCGCGCATCACCAGGTCGAGACTGCGTATATCACCGAGATTGAACTGTTCCTTATCGAGCGCCTGCAGCTCCTTGCCCTCGGTGTACCCGCCGAGTTCGATCCGGCTGCCGGCATCGATCTGGGAGACCCCGAACCCCATCGCCTTGCGACGGACTTCCTGGGTCTCGCGCGCGGTCATGATCAGGCCGGTGTATGGGACCGCCAATCGGAGCACGGCGATGAGCTTGATGAAATCCTCGTCGGAAACAAAATGGGTGCCGTCTATGTCCACATTGGTCGCGGGCCGCATCCGCGGGAAGCTGATGGTGTGGGGGCCGACCCCGAACCGCTCTTGCAGGAACAGCGCGTGTGATACCAGGCCGAGCACCTCGAACCGCCAATCGTACAGACCGAACAGCGCGCCGATCCCGACGTCGTCGCAACCGCCATCCATCGCGCGACTCAAACCATCCAGGCGCCACATAAAATCGCCCTTGCGCGTCTTCGGCGGGTGGCATTGGGCGTAGGTCTCCTTGTGATACGTCTCCTGAAAGATCTGATAGGTGCCGATCCCGGCTTCCTTGACGATCTTGTAGCCCTCGACATCCATGGGAGCCGCGTTGATGTTGACCCGGCGGATCTCTCCGTGCGGTTCGGATTTGGTGGCGTAGACCGTGCGAACCGTCTGTGCGATGAACTCGGCATCGTAGTCGGGATGCTCGCCGTAGACGAGGATCAGGCGCTTGTGCCCCTTCTTCTCCAGGGCGACCACCTCGCGCTCCAGCTCCGGAAAGGTGAGGGTTCGGCGGGTGATATCCTTGTTCGATGCCTTGAATCCGCAGTAGGAGCAGTTATTGACACAGCGGTTTCCGATATAGAGCGGGGCGAACAACACGATTCGATTGCCGTACACCGTCTCCTTGAGCTGATGCGCCGCCGCATAGATCTCCTGCGTCAGCTCCGCGTCCGCGTTCAACAGGTCGGCGGTCTCCTCAAGCGTCAACGCCTGCTTTTGAAGGCTCTTGGCCAGGATCTCCCGCACCCGACCAGGCTCCGGCCGCGGCGCGGATACCAGCGATTGCAGGCGCGCGTCATCGATGAAATCCACCGCATTACGACTCAGTTCCATGGTTGGCATCGGCATGGGATCACTTCCTATTCTTTGCGGGCAACAGCGGGGACATCGCCGCGAAGGCCCTGCAGCAATACATCAATTCCGACCGCGACACAGCGCGGGAGGTCCATTCGGGCGTACTGCCCGACATCATTGGCGAACAATCCCTTCCAAAGGGAGATGATCATGAGGCAGGCTTCGCGCGGAGCGATATCGGACCGCAGCACGCCGTCCGTCTTGGCACGCGTGAACACTTCGAGCAACTGCACGAAGAGATCCTTCCTAAGCTCGCGGAGCACGTCTTCAACCCCTGCGTGCAGTTCGTCGGTCCACTCCATCTGGAACGAGAGGAAATAGGCGAATTTGCGGCAGACAGGGTCGAGCATGATCACCCGGGAACGCTCCACGAAATGCGGTTGGATATGCTCCCAGCAGTCGAGCGGGACCGCCTGTGCCTCGACCAGGCGCTCGCGGCGCTCCGTGAAAAAGCGAATGAGGGCGAGAAACAGCTCCTGCTTGGACGCGAAGTGCCAGTAGACCGCCCCCTTGGTCAGCCCGATCCGGTCCGCGATATCGACGAATGTCGTGCGGTCGTACCCCTTCTCGGAGAGCAACTCCAGGGCAGCCTCGAGGATCCGCTCCCGCGTCTCCATCGCCTCTTCTTTGGTCCGCCTCGCCATCGTCGACTCACCTACCTCCCCCTACCATTTCAGACTCACCACTCCACTTTACATACCTACCCGCAGGTATGCAAGAAAAAGTAAATAGCGGAAAGTGGGTAGCCCAGACCGTCTCGGTCTGGTAAAAGAACGCGCGGTGTCAGGGTCGGGGTCGGAATCGATGGCAAGCACGATTCAGCCTGGATTATTCGTAACCCAAATGTCCACTGCCGCCCAAAGCCTACCTCCGAGCTGCGAGCACCTCTGTGTTCTCGGTGACCTCTGTGACCATTCCCGAGAGCCTCCGGGCTGACCCCGAGCACCGCATAGGCGATGCGTGACATCGTCAGCTTAGCCTGCTATATCCCGTTGCATTCGCATCCGGAATCAACCGAGGCACCCGGATGCACTCAACCCAGCCCCCATCCGGAGAGATCCATGAAAACCGCTTCCGCACGCCACATCCTCGTCGACACCCGAGAGCAGTGTGATGAGCTCAAACAACTGATCCTGGACGGTGCCGATTTCGCCGAGATCGCGCGCGCACACTCCAACTGCCCCTCCGGCCAGGATGGCGGGAATCTGGGCGAGTTCTACCCGGGTCAGATGGTGCCGGAGTTCGACCAGGTCGTCTTCAACGAGGCGGTCGGAGTTGTGCACGGTCCGATCCAGACCCAATTCGGGTTCCACCTGGTCGAAATCACCAGCCGCAACGATTAATCCGACCTCGCCTGCACACACGAACGAATCCAGCGGTCCGCGCCTGAACGAACGGACGGACCGCTCCCGCCTAAGCCCCGGACCCAAGCCCCAACCATAGCCGTCACTCCATCCCAACGTTTCGACGGAGACCTCACCATGCCAAAGCCCCTCCCCCGCCCCGTCCTCCTCCTCCTCGGTCTCGTTCTGGCCCTGTCCCCGGCCATGCCCCTCAGCTACAGCGCCGAGGCGGCCCCCGGCTGGCCCCAGTTCCGCGGGCCCACCGGGGACGGCATCGTGGGCGACCAGGGATCCGTTGGCGAACTCCCCGTTCGCTGGAGCGAGGATGAGAACGTGCGGTGGAAGACCGCGATCCATGACACCGGCTGGTCCACCCCCGTCGCGCTCGAGGGCAAGGTCTGGCTCACCACAGCCACACGCGACGGTCACACCTTCTTCGCCCTCGCCATCGATGCCGAGACCGGAAACATCGTCTTCGATCAGCCGCTGTTCGAGTGCGAAACACCGGAGCCTCTCGGCAACAACGTAAACGGTTACGCCTCGTCTTCGCCGACCATCGAACCCGGGCGTGTCTACATCCACTTCGGCAGCTACGGCACCGCCTGTCTCGACACCGAGACCTACGAGGTCCTCTGGCGCCGGACCGACCTCGAATGCCGCCACTACCGCGGCCCCGGCTCCTCCGCCATCCTCTTCGAGCAGCTGCTCATCCTCACCTTCGACGGCGTCGATCAGCAGTATGTCGTCGCGCTCGACAAGACCACCGGCAAAACCGTGTGGAAGACCCCGCGCACCACCGACTTCAACGATCTGGACAAGGACGGCAAGCCCTTCAGTGAGGGCGATCTGCGTAAGGGTTTCACCACCCCGATTGTCATCGACTGGCAGGGTGCCAAACAGCTCATCAATCCCGGCTCACGTACGATGTACGCCTACGACCCCTATACCGGCAAGGAGCTCTGGAAGGTCCGCCACCACGGCCACTCCACCTCCGCCAGCACCGTCTTCGCCGGCGGACTCGCCATGATCACCACCGGCTACGAGGACAGCCAGCTCTGGGCCGTGCAGGTCGACGGTCGGGGCGACGTCACCGATTCCCACGTCGCATGGAAAGTTGGACCCAAGGACGTCCCCCAAACACCGTCGCCCATCACCCTGAACAACCTCGTGTTCATGGTCAGCAACACCGGTGCCTTGACCTGTATGGCCGCCGAAACCGGAGAGGTTATGTGGCGCGAGCGGATCAGCGGTGGATATATCGCATCCCCCATCGCCGCCGACGGCCGCATCTACTTCTTCAATCAGAACGGCAAGACCACCATCATCGAGGCCGCCGACGACTATCGCGAGATCGCCGTCAACGAACTCGATGAAGGATTGATGTCCTCGCCCGCAGTCTATGGCGACAGCCTCATCCTGCGCACCAAGACCGATCTCTACAGGATCCAGAATTCCGCGGCCGCTCAAGGCATGCGCGATTCGAACCGGTAGCTCCCAGACCCGATCTCGAAGACCGCTGTCCCCGGGCTGTTCCGCAGAGGGGTCACACCCTCCGCGCGAGCGACAGGGACACCCGATTCCATGACGTCCTGCGGCGACCGCGCCGGGATGTGAACCGTAGCCTTGGTATTGACCGGGACCGTGAACTCGAAGGTCACTCGGTCGCCATTCCGCTGCCACGCGCTCGCGATCCGGCCGTACATGCTGTCGTAATGCCCGTTCGCCGAGGTCAGATCGCCGACGACCTGCGGTACGAGCTGTATCTCCCGGAACCCGGGCGCGGCCGCACGGATCCCGAGGAGCCCCGAATAGAACCACTCCTCGATATGCCCCAGCATGCAGTGGTTCTGCGAGAGTGCTGGATTCGTGTCCCACGCCTCCGTCAGGCTCGTGGCGCCCTTGGCCAATTGGTAGAGATAGCCAGGGCCCTCCTCTTGACAGAGCATCTCATAGATCAAGTCACTGCGCCCGCCCTCCAGCAGCGCTTGGACGACGTAATAAAAGCCGA
This sequence comes from uncultured Verrucomicrobiota bacterium, assembly GCA_937875495.1. Lineage (GTDB taxonomy): Bacteria > Verrucomicrobiota > CALLYA01 > CALLYA01 > CALLYA01 > CALLYA01. The sequence goes on along the minus strand of CALLYA010000228.1, from coordinate 3,546 downwards.
TATCACCTGCGGTGACCCGATTGCCGCCCGCCTCTATGATCTTGGCCAAGCTCTCCAGGACAACCGGTCGTGCCTCCGGCGCCACCAATCCGAGCACCAGCGGCATCGCGTTGCCGGTCTGACTATTGCGATCGTATGAGCCCTGGTCGGAATGAAAAAACTCCCTGTTGAACGCACCGGCCACCGTCTGCCCCAATGCGGCATACTCGGCCGCCTCCGCCGGGTGACCAAGGAGCTCGGCCACGCGGCGTACGGTGTCGATATCCTGGTAGTACACCCCGGTCGCGGTCAGCCCCAGCGAGGTCAATTGCGACACGCCCGGCGATGCGGGCCCGATATCGCACCAGTCACCGAGTCCGTACGAAACGATATGCCCCTCGGCCTTCCCGCCGAGGTAACCGACGTACCGCTTCATCGTCGCGTATTGCTCCTGCAGGATCGTCGGGTCGCCATACATCCAATAGCTGCGCCAGGGCGCGATCACCGCTCCACTGCCCCATTCCGGGGAGTCGCGGAAACCGCCGGCAAAGACCACATACTCCGGTGCGATATCGGGCACGAGCCCGTCCTCCAACTGCGCCTCGCGCATGTCCCTCGCGATCTTCTCGTAGAATCGCGACGAGTCGAAGTTGTACATAAAACAACCCGCCAGCAGATGCGTACACTCCAGCCAGCCGAGCTTCTCGCGATGCGGACAGTCGGTCAGCACACTCTTGAAATTGCTCTTGATGGCCGACAGGATCAGCGCGTGCACACGGTTCACATCCGGGTTGGAGCATGCAAACTCCCCGGCTACCGCGGCATCCGGATAGAGGAATTGCCCCTCCATCCCCTCGATCCGTACGACGGCATCGTCGGCCCCAGCGGCAGAGTCCGCCGGCACCCCGCCCTCAACCTGAACGTACCGAAAGCCGGTATACGAAAACCGCGGCGCCCACTCCTCTATCCCCTGCCCCTTCAGCGTGTAGCTGAACCAGACCGGGCCGCCTGAGCTGCGCTGCGTGACCAGTCCCTCCGCATCGAGCAACTCACCAGTGATCAGCTTGACCGTTGCGCCGGCCGGGCCTTTCAGGCGGATCTTCGGCCAGCCGGAAAAATTCCGGCCCAGGTCATAGACCCATACACCGGGGCGCGGCTCGGTCACTGCCGCGGTTTCGAACCGCTCGCGCACCACGACCGCCGGACCGGACCTCGTCGTCAGCACACCACCCGGGCCCTCGCACTCCACGGCAGCACCCCACCCGCCGGCGTCAAACCCGGGCCGGTCCCAGCCGGGGAGCTCAGCCCTGGCATCGTAATCCTCACCCCCGAAAATGCAGGAGAACCGGATCGGCCCCGGCGCCACACGCCAGCCATCGTCCGTGACAATCCGCGCCGAGGTGCCGTCCGCATACTCGATGTCAAGTTGTGCGATCAGCTTGGGCGGACCGAACGAGCCTGTGAATTTCACGTACCGGCCGCCGGTCACGTTGTACATCCCGTTGCCGAGCATCACACCGAGGACGTTCTCGCCTTCGACCAAGCCTTCGGTCAGGTCGTCGACCCGGTATAGAGCGCGCTTGCGATAATCGGTCCAACCCGGCTCCAACACCGCGTCACCGATTCGCTCGCCGTTCAGGGATGCCTCGAAAAAGCCGAGCCCGCAGATCGCCAGCTCCGCCCGGCGCACAGGTTTCTCCACCCGGAATGTCGTGCGCATCAGCGGTAAGGCTTCGCTCACCTCCGCCGTGATCCACTTCGCGGCCCAGTCGGCCTCGCTCAACAGCCCCATGCCCCACCGCGCCGGCGGACTCCAGTCCGAGACCCGCCCCGCCCGATCCGCGACCTGCACCTTCCAGAAACACTCCTGCCGCGACGCCAACGGCTTGCCCGCGTAACGCACATGCAGGTTCTGATCCGAATCGACCCAACCGCTCTCCCACAGATCGCCCCGATTCTCTGCCAGGGTCGCGGCGCTTCCGGCGACGAGGATCCTGTAACGGCTCTGCCCGAGGCCGCGCGCATCCGCCCCGGCCCCGGGAATCAGCTGCCAGCTCAGGCGCGGTTGGGCGACGTCGATGCCCAGTGGTTCGGCCAGGTACTCGCACGAGAGCGCCGTGGGCGAGATCGATGCGCTCACTGCCGGCGCAGGCTCCGAGGTCTCACGCGTCGCCCGGCCGTGCAACCCGCCATTCGCATCAAACCAGAGCCGATCCATCGCAATGAAACGTCGCCATTCGACCCGGTCGTTCGTCTTCTGGTGGTAGATATGCCACCACTCACCCGCGGAGTCCTGAATCGCACAGCCATGCCCGGGCCCGAAGATCTTGTCCGATCTGTGCACGATCGGGTTGTGCTCCGCGCGCGTGAACGGACCCATCGGACTCGATGCAGTCGCATAGCCGACGGCATAATCCGGTGTGTCAGCACCGGACCCGCTGTAGAGCATGTAATAGGTTCCGTCGTGCTTGATCAGCCACGGCCCCTCGGTCACATGTCCAGCCCGCCGTTCCCAGTCGGACTCCGGTTGCAGCAGTTCCTTCGGCTCGCCTTCCGGCTCGGTCGGACCCGACATGGCCTGTACGCTGATGCGGAACCCCGGGAACTGGACGTAGTAGAGATAGAGCTTGCCGTCGTCATCCCGGAACAGGTGCGCGTCGATGGCGCGCTCGAAGAAGGTGCGCTTGACCTCGAACGGACCGAGCGGTCCATCCCCTTCGGCGACACCCACGGTCTCGTTGACTGTGAAATAGAGGTAGAACCGGCCTGTATCCGGGTCGCGCCAGACATCGGGCGCCCAGACGTGCGGCTTTCCCGGTCGGAAGACAACGGGGCCGCGCTCCCAATCGACGAGGTTGGTCGAGGTATACACCCGTGTGCCGTTGTCTCCATCGACCCCGCCCGTCGCGTAGAGGTAATAGACCCCTTCATGCAGGATCACGCAGGGATCCGCGAGGTTCCCTTGGATCAAAGGGTTCTGATAGCTGCCGGCGCGGAGCGAAGGCTGCAGGAGAAACAGGCAGGCGATGACCAGCCCCCCAAGTGTCCCCCGGCCATTCATTGTTAAGAACTTCTTCTTCATTTTCATCATATTGCTCGAAGTCGAATCAAACGCGTTCAGTCTCATTCAGCCCTCCCATCAAACCATAGAGCGCGGCCGATTTGCCACCTATCATTTTCTCAAGCGACGCAATTCATGCCCAATCACAACAGCCTGGTGCATACCAGCAATTACTGGGTCTTCCGGCTCTACGTCGATAACGATACCATCGGGGCTGTCGCACCTGCCGGCGATCAGTACCAGCTCCAGGTTGAGCATGTGACCGTGATCGGTGACAACAATTACGTGGTGCGGTATGACTGGACCGGTACCGGTTATTCCACTTTCAAGGCGATCAACAGCATTTTCGGATGGCCCAGTGCCTCCTCGTTCTGTTCACGCAACAAGGATCAGGTAGCGGCTGTTGTAAGCCAGAAGATGCAGATTCTGGCGACGAGTTTGGGGGCTCCATCCGATGAAGCGATCCCGAGGGCCCATATGCCAAGGCGGTGAGCTCCAGCTCATGC
>CALLYA010000227.1 GCA_937875495.1 uncultured Verrucomicrobiota bacterium | reverse complement strand
GCAATCGAGGCAATCGAGGCAATCGAGGCAATCGAGGCAATCGAGGCAATCGAGGCAATCGAGGCAATCGAGGCAATCGAGGGGCATTTCTGTTCTGTTTGGAACCTAGGCGGGATCGGAACAGGTTGGGTCGGTTTGCATTGACCCTGCTTATGGGTTTGGGTTGTGCGTTCGAGTTGATACGATTAGGGGGGAACGATCAGAGGGGGAAGGCGATGGATGCCGAACAAGTCCTGGGAGTTCTCGTGTTGGTGGGAGCTTTATTGGGTGTCATGACACTGGCCCTGTCGGGGGCGAGAACCATTGATCGCTTGGCACGTACGAGGCCTGGTACGGAGCGTAAGCGCCGGAGGAAGGAAGATCCGGATGCAGAAGAGTGAACAAGTGGGTGTCGGAGCTGAGTTATCCCGCGAGCTGACCCTCTTTCACATTACCATGATGGGCCTTGGTATGATGATTGGGGCGGGGGGTTTCATTGGCATTGGCAATGCCATTCGGATTGCGGGTCCGGGCGGGTTAATGCTGACCTTTGCCTTGAACGGCCTGATCGCGATGTTCACGGCGATGTCGTATGCCGAGTTGAGCTCGGCGATTCCGCGGGCGGGCGGGGCTTACAACTTTGCACGCATCGGATTTGGTCGTGGGCCGGCCTTCCTGGGCGGGTGGATGGAGTGGTTCGCCTCGAGTGTGGCAGGCAGCCTCTACGCCTACACGCTTGCGATCTACACCCTGCGTTGCCTGGTGGAGTGGGGTGTGATGGGGGCGGTCAACGCGCGGGACGTGGTTGGTGCGATTCTGCGTGAGGCAAGGGAGCACGACCTGCTGGTGATCGGCTGCACGCGGGTACCGTTGCTGCGTCGGTTGCGGAGCTTGCCGATTCCGGAACGTGTGGCTCGGAACTGTCCCAAGCCGTTGGTGATGGTGAATGTTCCCGAGTATATTCAGGGTTGGTTGAATCGATGGGTGTAACCCCGTTCGATCGGAGGCGGCCGCCGGGGCCGGGCCTGATTGGAGTGAAGAGAGGACACGTGGGATCGATGAGCGAACAGCGGGATGAACGAGAAGAGATCACTGAGGGGCAGGTCGCGGGGGGGATCACGATTGCTGCTGCGATACGGGAGCTGCTTCCCGAGACCAGCTGGAGTCGTGCGCGCCAGCTCTGCCAGGCCGGCGCGGTGATGGTCAACGGGGAGACCTTTACCGATCCCTCGCGCCGGGTCCCGGACGCAAACCGGATCCGGATTGTCCCGATGGAAGGGCGTCGTGCGCGGCGCACTCTGCCGGACGCCGCCTTGCTCTATGTGGATCACGCGGTTGTGGTCGTGGCCAAACCGGCCGGGATGGAGACGGTTCCGTACCGTCCGGATCGGGATGCCTTCCCTCAGCGCAGGGTATCGGATCGCGACACGCTGATCGGCGCGACCCGGGTGGCGCTCCGGCGCTACGAGAAGAAGCGTGGAATCGAGGGCAGCCCGGTATTGCAGGTGGTACAGCGACTCGACAAGGATACCAGCGGGGTATTGGTCTTTACGCGCAACATCACGGCCCAGCGGATCCTGCAGCAGCAGTTTCGCAAGCACTCGGTCGAGCGTGAATACCTCGCGTTGGTGCATGGCCACGCGAAGGACGCCCGGTATGAGACCAACCTGATCCCGAACCGCGGGGACGGCTTGCGCGGCTCTTGGGGTGTATTCCGAAGGGCGCGGGGGCCTATGCCGGAGACGGCCAAGCCTGCGATCACGCATGTGCGGTTGGTCCGCCACCTGCAAGGGGCATCGCTGGTCGCCTGCAAGCTGGAGACGGGGCGCCAGCATCAGATTCGCATTCACCTGAGCGAGGCCGGGCATCCGTTGATTGGCGAAAAGGTTTATATCCGGGACTATACAGGGGCGCGGATCGATGCGGATCGGCCGATGTTGCACGCGGGAAAGCTGGGCTTTCTGCACCCTGCGAATCAGCGGCCGATCTCGTTTGAGCAACCGATTCCCGAGGACTTTGCGTTGATCCTCCAAAAGCTGGAGGGGTAGATGGCGAAGCGCGATCGGGTGCGGATGGGGCCGGAAAGGAAGGGGGTAGGGAAGGCGAAAGGTACACAGGAAAGACACGAAGACACGAAGGTCTGGAAGGAGAGGTTTGCCTGTGGGGGTGAGGTGATCCCTGCGACTGGCTTGGTCCGCTGAAAACGGTGTTTTCAAGAAAAATGCCCAATTGGGTAGGGGGAAGAGCATTGTCCCAACCCACCCGATGACCGGGTCGAAAACGCCACTGCGCCCTCTGCGGGAGGCTCTCCGGTTTCGGTGTTGGATTGTCAGTTGGGGACGTGCGCGGGTGGAATTCGAATATGGCGGGCAGGGTATGCGCTTGGGTGATGCGGACGCCGGGGCAGGGCTCAGGCCTTGCGGTGGGCGATCTGGAAGAGGCTTTCGGCTGGAGTGGCCAAGGAGAATCGATTGATGGGCGAGCAAAGTACTGGATCGGATATGGAGCGCGAGCTGGAGCGTGGGTTGCGTGAGACGGGGGCCATGTTGGAAGGGCATTTCCTTCTCCGCTCGGGCAAGCACAGCTCGGTCTATTTCCAGATGGCGCTCCTGCTGCAGCATCCGGAGTGGGCGGAGCGCTGTGGAAGATGGATTGCGGAGGGCTGGTCCGACGCCGGCATTGACTGCGTTGTGGGGCCTGCGATGGGCGGTGTGATCATTGCGCATGAGGTCGCACGCGCGTTGGGTTGTCGCTGTATCTTTGCCGAGAAAGACGCAGCGGGGCGGCTGACGATTCGTCGCAATTTCCAGATCGCGCCGGGTTCACGGGTTCTGGTTGCGGAGGACGTCGTGACGAAGGGGACGGCGGTTGCGGAGACGGTAGCGGTGCTGCGGGAATTGGGTGTAGAGCCGGTTGGCATCGGCGTGTTGCTGGATCGGAGCGGGGGCAATCGCATGGATATCGGGGTAGAGCTTCGCAGCTTGATGCAGCGGACGGCACCGCTTTACGAGCCGGACGACTGTCCGCTTTGCAGGCAGGGCCTGGACCTGATCAAACCGGGCAGTGGAAAGGTGTCATAGCGTGACCGTAGAGGTCAGGAGTCGCACTTCCGGCGACTGGAACGTGAGGGTGCGGTGGGCAATTCAGGCAGTGTGGTATTCTTTACTTTTGGATGCGCCGCGAATTTCGTAGGTTGCCCAACAGGTCGGGCAAAGAGCCTCAGCTGTGGGATGCTGGAAAAAACTCCATAGGGTCAGAGCATGTTGAAGTGGATTCAGAATAAGATTATCGGGACAAAGAACGAACGGGATGTGCGAAAGCTGCGGCCGTTTGTTCAGCAGATCAATGAGTTGGAAGAGGGGTTGCAGAGCCTCTCCGACGAGCAGTTGCAGGCAAAGACCGAAGAGTTTCGGGCACGCCTGCGCTCGGGGGAGCAGATTGACGATCTGATGTGCGAGGCGTTCGCGGTCGTGAAGAACGCTTGCCGCCGACTCGTTGGACGGTCCTGGCCGGTGACGGGCAATGATATCACCTGGGACATGGTGCCCTTTGACGTCCAGCTCATCGGTGGGATTGCGCTGCACCAGGGCAAGATTGCCGAGATGGCGACGGGTGAGGGTAAAACGCTGGTCGCGACGATGCCGCTTTATCTGAATGCACTGACAGGGAACAACGTGCGTTTGGTGACGGTGAACGACTATCTGGCCAAGCGTGACAGTGAGTGGATGGGCGGGGTGTTCAAGTTTCTGGGGCTGACGATTGGCTGTATCCAGCATGACCAGCCGCCTGAGATCCGCCGTGCGCAGTACGAGTGTGACATCACTTATGGCACGAACAGCGAGTTCGGATTCGACTATCTGCGTGACAACGGGATGGCCCGCAGCAAGGAGACGCAGGTCCAGAAGGGGCATTTTTACGCGATCGTCGACGAGATCGACTCGATCCTGATTGACGAGGCCAGGACGCCGCTGATTATTTCGGGGCCGAGCACGGTATCTGCGGAGCAGTACGAGAAGTTCAAGCCGGCGGTCCAGCGTCTCTATCGTGAGCAGATGAATTTCTGCAACAAGCTCACGGCCGAGGCGAAGAAGCTTTTGGAGCAGGACGAGCCGGATGAGTATACCGCCGGGCGCCTGCTGTTTCAGGTTAGCCAGGGCATGCCGAAGCACAAGCAGCTGCAGCACATGATCGAGGACCCACGGATTCGGAAGTTGCTTTCGAGGACCGAGGGCGAGGTGATGACGCAGGACCAGCGGAAGATCGAGTTCCACCGGTTGAAGGAGGAGCTCTACTTCACGATCGACGAAAAGGGCAGCGATTCGGACCTGACGGAGAAGGGGCGGAACTTTCTGCATCCCGACGACCCTGAAGCCTTTGTTCTGCCGGACCTGATCAATGATTTCCATGACATCGACCAGGACGAGAGCCTGAGTCCGGAGGAGAAGGCCAAGCGCAAGGCCAAGGTCCAGGAAGCCTTCGACCAGAAGGGCGAAGCGATTCACAACATCGCCCAGCTGCTGCGTGCGTATTGTGTCTTTGAAAAGGACGTGCAGTATGTGGTGCAGGACAACGAGGTCCTGATTGTCGATGAGTTCACCGGGCGTCTGATGCCGGGGCGTCGATACAGTGACGGACTGCACCAGGCATTGGAGGCGAAGGAGGGTGTACGCATCCAGCGCCCGACGCAGACGCTTGCCACGATCACGATTCAGAACTATTTCCGCCTTTACGAGAAGCTGGCAGGAATGACCGGCACGGCGGAGACGGAAGCGGACGAGTTCCACCAGATCTACAAGCTGGACGTGATGGTGATCCCCACGAACCGGCCGTGTCGGCGTGAGGACTACAATGACCTGGTCTACAAGACGCGGCGGGAGAAATACAACGCGATCATCGACGAGATCATTGAGGCGCACAAGGAAGGCCAACCGGTGTTGGTCGGCACGGCGTCGGTGGATGCGTCCGAGGTCCTCAGCCGGCTGTTGCGGCGGCGGAACATCCCGCACTCGGTCCTGAACGCGAAGTACCACCAGCGCGAGGCTGAGATCATTTCCATGGCGGGCCAGCGCGGGGCGGTGACGATTGCGACGAACATGGCCGGACGCGGAACCGACATCAAGCTGGGTCCCGGCGTAGAGGCACTGGGCGGGTTGTTTGTAATCGGCAGTGAGCGGCATGAGGCGCGGCGCATTGACCGCCAGTTGCGGGGACGTTGTGCGCGTCAGGGCGACCGGGGGACGACTCGGTTCTATGTCTCCCTGGAAGACGACCTGATGCGGCTGTTTGGATCGAATAAGATCGCGACTCTGATGGAGAAGGTCGGGCTGGAGGAGGGCGAGCCGATTGAGCATCGGCTGTTGAATCGTTCGATTGAATCGGCTCAGAAGCGGGTGGAGCAGCACAACTTCTCGATTCGCAAGCGGACGCTCGAGTACGACGATGTCATGAACAAGCAGCGCGAGGTCATCTACGACCTGCGTAACTCCCTGCTCGACAGCGAGGATCCGCGTGAGCAGTTGTTCGAGTACGTCGATGATACGATCTTCCGAAAGATCTCGGGATTCCTGGGTTCGAAGGAGGAGCCTTTGACCGAGCCGGATATCAAGGGGCTGTTGGGCTGGTGTGCCCTGACCTTCCCGATCGGTCTGAAGGAGGCGGACCTGTATGAGAGCGAGGGCAAACTCCTCGCCGCGGATACGGTCGCGGATATGGTCTGCGAGAAGGTGCGCAAGGCCTATGCGATCAAGGTATCCATCGAGAATCCGGAAGCGCTGCGGTATCTCGAGCGGCTGACGGTGCTCAACGCGATCGATCGGCTCTGGCAGGAGCATCTTTACAACATGGACAGCCTCCGCCAGGGCGTCGGCCTGCGCTCTTACGGTCAGCGCGACCCGTTGATCGAGTACAAGAACGAGGCATTCGATATGTTCTCGGAGTTGGTGGACAGCATTCAGAACGAGGTGGCGACCAACCTGTTCAGGTCCGCATCGAGCGTGATGGCGATGGAGCAATTCCTGCGTAATCTGCCGCAGAACCTGGTTCACCAGGACGCGCAGTCGATGGGTGGTGCACAACCGGCTCAGGCCGGGGGCGGGTCGGCACCGACGCCGGCACATGGGCCTGCACCGAGTGGCGCTTCTGCGTCGATGGTCGATCGGGCGCTGAGTCAATCGCCGGTGCGTCGGGACGTCGCGAAGGTCGGGCGCAACGATCCATGCCCTTGCGGGAGCGGCAAGAAGTACAAGAAGTGCTGTGGGAAAGCCGAGTAGGATCCGTCGGTGATGTGCTGGGTGTTGGGTTAGGTTGGCTGACTGTCTGGGTGTGTGTATGCGTGCTGTGGCGGGTCCGAGCGGGGGAACTCCGAGATATTCCATCAGGTTTCCGCCGATGGGTGGGAATGCCTGCCGGCCGTGCGTGTGACGGATTGAGGGAAGGGAACCTGTCGTGGGCGAGATGTCGCGAGAGACTGAGGATAGGGTGGAGGGCCGGCCGTGGTGGGTGTTGCCTGTTTGGGCGCTGATCTGCGGGGTGGTAAGGTTTCTGACCTATCCACCGGTCGGCTGGTCCGGCCTGGGTTGGATCACACCGGCGTTGATCGCGTTCCCGGCGATCCTGCTGACCTCGAAAGGGAATGGTGGCTACTGGCGTCATTCCTGGGGGCGCGGCCTGCTCTTTTCCTGGCTTGGCGGAGTCTTGTTCTACTGGTCGTCGCTCGCCTGGCTGCGGCATGCGACCCTGCCGGGCTTCCTTCTTTTGGGCCTTTATATCGGACTGTTCCCGATGGCGTTTTACGCGGGGGTCCGGGTAGCCGCCGGCCGTTTTCGGCCCGCGGAATCGGTGGTCGGACGCCTGCTCCTGGCGGGGTATGGCGCGTCGGTCTGGGTCGTTACGGAGTGGGCACAGGCGCATTTTTTGACGGGGCTGCCTTGGAACCTGCTTGCTGTATCGCAGGTCGATTCCACCGCCCTGATTCAGATCTCGGAGTGGACGGGAGTCTATGGCGTCTCCTGGATAATCAGTGCGGTCTCGCTCCTCTTGTTCTTCAGTATTTGGCGGATGATCAGGGAGCGGCGCACGCTCGGCCGGCAACCGCAGTATGAATTCCACTGTGCGATGCTGATCCTGGTCCTCGATTTGGCAATGGGCGTCCAGTGCATGACTCGCTGGCGGACGGGCAACGGCTACCAGGAAGGTGCCAAGCTTCCGATTTCGGTGGTTCAGGGTGCGGTCCCACAGGAGGTCAAGGCCAAGGGTTTGGAGGATGATGTGGTGCGTGAGCGTTACCTGCACTACTCCAAGCTGGCGATTGCCTCGGGCTCGAAATTCGTGATCTGGCCTGAATCCGCCGCGCCGATCCCCATCCTGAATGACCCCTTGACCTACACCCGGCTGCAAGCGATGGCTCAACCGGCCGGTACCGGGGTCCTGATCGGCACTTTAGAAACGGTTTACACGGGTGTGGATACCGAGGCCGAGTATTACAACAGCGCGTATTTACTCGAGCCGGACGGTCGGATGTTCCAGTTTTATCGGAAGATCCACATCGTCCCTTTCGGCGAGTTTATCCCGTTCGAGAAGCAATTGCCCTGGATGGCCAAGCTGATTCCGATCCCGGGGAGCCTGACGCGCGGGCGTGAGTATGTGAAGATGGAGCTCGACCTCGGCGGTGGTGAGGTGTTGCAGTTTCCGGTTCTGATCTGTTTCGAGGATATTGTCCCGCATCATGTGCGTCGGTACATCCAGCCGGGGGTGGGACTCCTGGTCAATATCACCAATGACGGCTGGTTCAAGCGCACGGCCGCGCCCTGGCAGCACGCAGCCAACGCGCGATTTCGCTGTGTGGAGAACAGACTACCCATGGTCCGCAGCGCTAATACCGGTCTCTCCTGTGTGATCGACCGTACGGGCGTCCTGCGGAACTATTTCGCAACAGACCCTGAGGGTCGGGAAATCTATGGCGAAGGCACGGCGACATGGTCGGTGCAGACCGGAGCAATGGGGGCGGACGCCCTGACCTTTTACACGCGTCACGGCGATCTCTTCGCCCTGGGCTGTACGCTGATAGTGGGGCTTGGCCTCGTTCCCGCCGTCGCCGGTGCAATTCGCGCACGCAGGCGTGGCGTGCAGGCCGAAGCGGATGCGGCGGAGTTTGAAGCGCGGGTCTAATAGGCGCCCCAGGAGGATTGCCCCGGTTCGGCCGTCGGCATGGTGTTAATCCTGCCGGGGGTGCCGTGGTGACCGAGTGCGCCGTAAGGCTCCGTCGCGATGGTCCACGCCGTGACTTCGGATCCGGACAGCCTGGCGATCGCAGCGCCCGGTGCCGGGGAAATGGGGATGATGTTGGGCAATGGGTGGACCAGTTTTTGATAGTCGCCGAAGGCGGCCGCGTCGATGATCCGATGGCCTTCCAGTAAAACGATTTCATCGCCGGCTTTGTTCATCTGGAAGTCGGCCCCGTAGATGTAATCGATGGGGAGTCCGTCCGGCTCGGCGGCGTCGTGGCATTGGGCGAGGAGGAGATAGCCCCTGGGTGCGATCACCAGCGGGCTGGGGTGCCGGATGGCATGCAGGTCGCTGCCGTTATCGCGCAGGATCCAGCCATTGATATCGATGGGCATGTCGGTGGTGTTATGCAGTTCGATCCATTCGCAGCCTTCGTCCTCACCCAACGGATCGGCAAGGAACTCATTGATCACGATGCATCCGGGCGCGCGCGGGCCGGGGAGGGTTTCTTCGAGCAGGGGCGACCACTCGGTCCCAGCCAACACCCGTGCGGCGAGCCGAGCCGGGAGTGTGGCCGTCACGGGTTCGGTCGTGGAGACGGCGGCGGCGGTGGTCGGCAGACCATTCAGGGGATTGCGTGGATCGGAGCCATCCAGGGTGAACCAGACCTCACCGCGGGCGTTGGGGTTTTTGAGGAGCAATTGCCAAGCCGTATTGGAGAGCGGCTCGATATCGGCCAGTTCAGGTGCGAGCAGAGTTGGGTCCCACAGGCCTTCCGCCTGAAAATGGTTCAACATGATGGCGGGTCGCCGTTGGAACCAGGTGGTGGGGATCGACTGGTCAAAGGTGCCGTAGAACCGGGATACGGGCAGTGCGATGGTCCGTTGCAGTTCGCTGAAGCGCCGCAGCCGATTCGCTGGTGCGAGCGCGCCATCGGCATGGATCAGGTGCTTTTGGACTCGGTCGGCGAAGAGCAGGCGGAACTCCGGATTGAGGCGGAGCTTGGAGTAGAGCGCACCGATGCGCGTTTCAGGCTTGGCGCGGACATCCGTCGCGAGGGTATTTCGATCGAGAGTGTGGGCGCCGCGTGTGCCCCACCCGCCTTCCGCGTCCCAGATGACATACCGGAAGCGGCCACCGGGAGAGCGTTCCCGAGCCGCGACCCAGTTGTTTTGCGGCCAGTCCCACATAGCGGCGAAGCTGTTGAGTATCAGGTAATCGGCGAAATTGGTCAGATCCACGCGGGAGGCGAGGCGCCGATAGTACAGGCGGTCGGTCGGATCCGTGGTGGCGATGAGGGTCCCGATCTCGTTCCAGAGGTCGAACGACCCCGATTTGAGCTCACCGATATGGATGACATCCCATGCTCGGGTGCTGTGGTGGAATGCTTGAAAGAAGGCCTCGTCCGGGCGGGGCACCGGATTATAGAAGCCTTTGTATTCGCCGTTGATGAAGAGTGCGCACATCGTCCCGACGGCGGCCGGCTGGCCCATATCGAGGGAGAGTCTACGCGCGAGTTCGTCTTTGAGAAATGGATTGGCCCAATCATTATGTCCGGCGCGCAGGGTGATTTGGTCCATCGCCAACAGGGGCGAAGCCGGCATCCAGGTATTGGGAATCTGCGCGGTCCCGTAGTCGTTGCGCGGATAGAGTCGAAACGAGAGCTTCTGGCTCTGGACACCGATCCATTCATCTCCCAGGCGATAGCGTGGGCGCATGTATTCGCTTCCGGCAATTCGGATGCCGCATGGGAAGGCGAGGGCCGGCCCGTCTCCGGCATATCTTGGAAACCATTCGACATGGACCGGACGTTCGACGATTCGGCCGTGGAAGAGCATGTGGTTGTAGTCATTCAGTCCGCTTGGGGTCCAGGCATCGGCGGTGATGCCGCCGCGCATCGCGGCGATGCCGTAGGGTCTGAAGAAGATATTGGCGGGGTCGCCGGTCAGACAGAGCGCGGGTAGATCGAAATGCTCGGGCGGAAGGTTGACGAGGTAGGTGGCGGTCTGCACGGGCGATGGCATGTGCCCTTCGAGGAAAGCGCGTGCGCGGATGGCGGTCGGTTGGGTCACTGTGATTGGGCTGGTATAGAGCAGCCCATGGGTGAGGGACGGGATGGAGCCGTCGGTGGTGTAGTAGATGGCGGCATTCGGGGTGGGACATTGGAGCGCGACGGATTGGTCCTGATCGGCGACCCTGCCGGCGGGTGAGAACAGGGGTGGGGCGACCTGCTGGCCAAGGCGTTCGTCCGCCTCATTGGCCTCGCCTGGGGTGGCGGGGAAGAGGAAGCAAAAGGTGCCGGTCTGCGGATCTCGGCCCCAGGAATAGAAGGGTGACTGTGGGGGGAACTGCGGCTGCACCGCATCGATCAGGCGGGTTGGGGTCTGGGCATCCCAGAGTGCGAGGTATTCGCCCTGGTCATCGAGTTGGAAATTGGTGTGCAGCTCGGTGGCGGTGGAGGTTCCCAGTCCGGATGCGAAGATCGTGAGGTAGCCGGAAGCCGGGATCGTCACATCTGGGAAGGCCCATTTGCGCGGTTGCTCCGGATCGTCGGTGAGCGACCAGCCGAGGAGGGGGACTGGGTGTGCCTCCAGGTTCCGCAGCTCGATCCAATCGTGGGTCTGCCCCTGGCGATCCCGCAGCAAACCAGGCTCATGTGCGTTGTCGGTCCAGTGCCATTCCGCGGCGGGGTCCACCAGCGGTTGCTGATCGAGGACGAGTTGAATGGTCGGTTGAAACCTGGGCACGGCCGTCCGAATCCGAAAGCCGAACGCGTCGGTGGTGTAATTGTTATGAATTAGAATGGCGAGTGAGTTGGAGCCGGGCTGGAGCAGCAGTTGGGGTTGAGTTTTATAGAAGGTCAGGGGGCGGGTCGTGCTGAACCCTTGGGTTGCGGGGTAGTCATGCGGCGTATAGCTCCCGGATGGGCCGAGATTCGAGCGCCAGAGTTCTTTGCCGTTCAGGTACGCGACGAACCCGCCTTCGAAGGCGATTTCCAGTTTCAATCGAGCGCTGGCGTTTGGCAGTTCCTCGGGCGAGAGGGTGAATGTGGTACGCAGATGGAGGCCTGACCGGGTGGTGTTCGGCAGGTGCGCCAAGGGACTGGACGGCCAGGTGCGGTCGTCGAAGGCGGGATCGAACCAAGGCCGTCGGTTCCCGATCCGGTGGGGGCCCAGCGCGGTGTCCGACGTGTACATCGAGGACGTGTCATCGTGCACGGCGACGAGTTCGTTGATGACGACTGCGGCCGGGCGTGGAGTGATGGCGAGGCTCACCTCTCCCGGGAGCGATGCCAACGCCAGGAGTATGAGCCGGCAGTTCGACCATGGACCCCGCCGGGATAACAGCCGTTTCAAGGCAGGACCTCCCACAGGGAGTGCCCACGATCCGGCGCGGCAAAGGTATCGAGGAGCTTAGCGATCTGCGGGTCTTTCTCCAAAAGACGCCAAAGCATGCCGGTGCGGTGGTTCTCGATCATGATGACAATGGGCCCCTGATCGATCGCGAGGTAGCTATCGGAAACCCATGCGCGCTGGAGATTGAACGCATCGTAGAAACCGAATGGTCCCCAGATGCGGTCACCCAGCGCGTCATACATATGCCTGCATGCCTCCAGCGATTCCTCGGGGGTATAGGGCATGGCGCTGAGCGCGGCGGTTGGAGCGATGGTGCCGTCGTCCAGGGTCGGAGCATGCGCTTTGTAGCCGTCGGGGTTCAGGCTTGCGGTCAGACCCCAGGCGCCGGGGCCGTAGCCTTTGAACCCGTTGGGGTTATCTATGCAATACGCACGATGGATCCGTGTGATGTTGCGGTTGTTCTCGAAGTAGTTGCAGAAGGGGTCATTAATCCGCTTCGGATCGATCCCGAGGTAGGAGTAATGGGTGAAGAAGAGGGGCCCTCCGAGGGGTGGGCCGACGAATTGGCGGATCCCGTAAAAATCCTTTCCGGACTTATATCGCTCCGGGTCGTGGACCCATCCGGAACGGTAGGAATCGGCGGGAATCGGGTGTGTGGGAGAGGCGATGGCCAGGAGGTAGGTGATCATGCATTCATTGAACCCGCGGATGAGGTGGTTCATTTCCCAACCGAATTCGGGTGACCAGTGCCAATAGAGTGCTCCGCCCTCCGGTTCGGACAGGTACCATGTCCATTCCATGTCGTGCCAGAGCTGGGTGATCCGATCGCGCAGCTCGGTCTCCTGAGGGTCGGTGGCATCGTCAAAAAACTGGCGGGCGCAGAGCAGGCCCTGCATCAGGTAGGATGACTCGACGATGTCTCCGCCGTTGTCCTTGGGACTGAACGGAATCGTCTGGCCGGTCTCGCCGTTGATCCAGTGGGCCCACATCCCGTGATAGCGTGTGCAGGTGTCCTGGAGAAAGCGGGTCATCCTGAGGATCTGCGTACGCGCCTGGTCACGGGTGAGAAACCCGCGCTCGACCCCGACCAGGATGGCCATGACCCCGAACCCCGACCCGCCTGAGGTGACGATATCGCGGTGGTGGCCCAGGCCTTCCCGGGCGAGGCCGCTGACCGGATGGGCGAAGTCGGTGAAGTATCGCAGGGTTGCGTGTTGAATGGATGAGAGCAGTGCAGCATCGCTGAGCGCGACCGTCCTGGCCGTCACACTCGGTGAGGTTGCAACGAGGGCCTGTGCGGAATCCCACGCCTTGACACGATACCGATAGCTCTGGTCGTTTTCACCGATGTAATCGCTGTAGACCGGGTAGTCCTGCGGCCCGGACGAGAGCGGTTGGAACGGGGCATCCTCGGGCGTAGCGGCGCGTTCGACGGTGTAGCTGAGGCCGGGTTGGTCGGGGGGCGCGTGCCAGGTCAAATCGATGCGTCGGTCGTAGCCGATGGCGGTCAGCTCCAGAGCGCCAGCGCCGGCGGGAGCCGGCATGAGGAATGATGCGCCCGCGATCGTCAACCATCGAAAAGCTGGATGGATTCTCATGAAAAGGGTGCTCCGGCGGTGATCGCTCTGACGCTCGGCAGAGGGGCAAGGCTACGGGTCGTCCTGAGGCCGGCATGGTAACACCTTGCGCCCCGCGATCGCCAGCCAATCGTGGGAATGCTGACGAACCTCGGACAGCGAGGCTGGAAGGGGTAGAGGAAGGTTGAAGGGCAAACCTGGGAGGCACGAAGACGCGAAGGTCTGGAAGGAGAGGTTTGTCTCCGGGAGCCTCTCCGGCTCCGGATGGTAGGGCGCACGATCGGGATCGATCAACCAGGAACAAACTGATTGCCAAGCAGCGGGTGCGCGGGATAGCTTGCGCTGCGCTTGACCATTGAGTTGACTATCCCGGGATCGATCAAGGAAAGCAGGGGAAAGATGATTCAGAGGTGCTTCAAAACAGGGCTCGCGTGGCTCTTGGTTTGTGGAATGGTGGGGCTTGGGTTTGAGACGACTGGACGCGCGGGCACCACGCCCTTTGTCCAGGCTGACGCGGATGCCGAGGGGTATTCCTACGTTTTGGGCGTCCGGTCGGCGCTCGGCCAGCGAGGGCGCGGGATCCGAAAGGGTGGATTGGCCGACCGGATCAATGCGAGCAATTTTGGTGGGCGCTCCGAGGGTTTGGAGCCGATGCATGTCGGACTGATCATTGGGGGGATCGCGCTTGCTACCTTGTTGATCGTGGCCGTCGTCGATGACGACGACGATGATGATGACAATCAGACGGCCCAGCCCACGATCTTTGCTGAAAAGACCGGCCTGGAGCCGCCGGAATCGACCGCATCCTCCCCGACGGGTAGCACCGGGTCTGGGTCGTGGGGGCAATCCTCGCAGAGCTCGCAGACCACGACCACGACATCCGGCGATGGGACGACCACCCATACCGTGACGACTCGGACGAGTTCGAGCAGTTCAACGACGAACCGCTAGATCGACGGTATCCGAAAACGCCTCCGCGTCCTCTGCGTCCTCTGCGCGAGGCTCTCCGGCTCCGGATGGGGAGGACTCCCGCAGAGGGCGCAGAGGGCGCAGAGGGTTATTGGGAGGTGAGAATCCAGATACGTCGAAGCAGTAACTGCCTTGGTCTGCTGAACGGTATATCTGAAAAATTTCTCCAAGAAAGTAGGGATCAGAGCATGGCCCCACCCCCCCCATGGCCAGGTCGAAAACGCCACCGCGTCCTCTGCGCGAGGCTCTCCGGCTCCGGATGGGGAGGACTCCCGCAGAGGGC
>CALLYA010000226.1 GCA_937875495.1 uncultured Verrucomicrobiota bacterium | reverse complement strand
TCTGCGGGAGGCTTTCCGGGTCCGGATGGGGAGGTCAGGTTGAGAATGCGGCTATCTTTTCGGACGGGCTCCAGCTACATCGGAGCTGTTTTCTGCAACTACCTTGGTCTTCAGAATAGGGTTTTCCCAAAATCCGCCCCAAAAAAGAATGGATCAGGGCGTTGACCCTATACTCCCCCATTGCCAAGGCGAAAGCGCCACCGCGCCTCTGCGCCTCTGCGCCTCTGCGCCTCTGCGCGAGGCTCTCCGGATGGGAATGGGGAGGGCAGGTTGGGAAAGCGGCTGCCTGTTCGGACCGGCTCCAGCTGTGGGTCAAAGCCCCAGCTCGTCGATCTCCTCCTCAACCTCCTCCGCACCCTCCTGGTAAAACTGAGCCTCCTCAGGCTCCAATTCCTTGAGCAAGCGCAAAAACTCGCCCGCATGCACCCGCTCCTCGTCGGCGATATCCTTCAATACCGCTTGCGCCAGCGCATTGTCGGTCGATTCCACGAGCTGCATGTAAAGCTGAATCGCCTCGTACTCCGCCGCAATCATAAACCGGATCGCCCGCACCAGTTCTGAATGCGTCAACTTCCGTCCGTGTGGCTGGCCTGAAAATGCGTCACAAAACTCCGGCATTCGATGCCTCCTATCTGGGTCCGAACCACGAGAATCCAAGGTCACCCATGACTCTTAGTCCCTCCCGCAATCCGAATCCCCGGCTGGCTCACCATGTTGCCAGGAATTTCGATGAGGACAAGCCAATTCCAGACATCCGGACGGCTTGTGGCGTCCGAAAAGGTAGAAGCAACACCATCCAGACCCGGAGAATCTCGCGCAGAGGCGCAAAGGCGCAGAGGCGTTTTCGACCTGGCCATGGGGGTGAGACAGGGGAATGCTCTAGGCCCTAACACCTTTGGGAATTGTTCAAGGATACACCGTATTCAACGGACCAAGGCCGTTGCAGGGATTACAGCCCCCCCAAGAAAACCTCTCCCACCAAAACTTCGTGTCTTCGCGTCTTCCAAGTTTACCTTTCACCTTAGCTCCCCCCTTCCCGTCCTCCCCTCATGCCTGCGCCTCTGCGCCTCTGCGCGAGTCCTTCCCATCTGGTTATGCCGATGCGTGTTCGACCTGGCTTCCGCTTGATCCGACTCACGTCCCCAGGGAACGCCACAGGTGCCGCTGTAAGATGGAAACAATCTCCCCCGCAGGATCGCGCGCTTCGACCGCCCGCCCGGTCCGACCCAGCGTCGTCGCCCCATCGGCCGCATGCCGCGCCAGCTCGAGCATGCGCGACCAGTCCCCTCGAGGATAGGTCGAGACCGCATCCGGGCGGATCCCATTCTCGACCGCGACCACGGGCACGCCCAGGGCCATCGCTTCCAAGACCGACGCGGATACGCCGTCGCGGTGATGGGTCCGCAGGTATGCCGTGCTCCGTCCCAATAGCGCAAGGAACCGGTCGTGGTCGAGCCCACCGGTCCGCAAGATCGCCGAGCCGAATCGCACCCGGACAAACCAGCGGTCCATCGCGTCACGCACCGCCGGTGCCGCATAATTGCGATCGTCCACCAAAATGAACCCGGCCTGCGGAAACTCCGCCTTCAATCCCTCGATGACCCGAACCAAATCCTCCAGATGATACGCCGGCCGATACGCAATATAGCTGAAGAACAGCGGCTGATGGCGCAACAGAAACGCTTCGGTCGCCTCGCCAAAATCGACCGGTTGGGCATCCAGCCGGGTCTTTGAAAAGAGCGGAACCACAAACACCAACTTCCGCCGGTATTCGCGAATCAGCCCGGCAACCTCCTCGCATTCGCAGAACACAACACGGGAACTGTGGAAGACCATTGCCCAAATCAACTTCCACAACAGGTTCCCCCGAGCCGGAAAGTATTGCTGGTCCATCCCCGCGTAAAAGCTCAGCGCGGAACGTCGCCCCCGCAACCACCCCAACCACTGTGCCACCAACACCATCCCCACACCCTTGAGAGAATCACCATTCATATGCAGGCGCAGATCGTAACCGCGGCCTGCGTAGACCCACACGCGCCCTGCATAGTCCCGGACCGTGCGAAACCCCATTCCCCGAGCCGTCGCCTCGTTCCGATTGGGGGCCGTGTTCAAGAGGGCACATTCCACGCCGGCAGCTTCCAGCGCCGCCATCTCCTCCCGGATCGCGAGTGACCATCCGTTGTTCGGTGGGGGATACGGTCCGATCACCAGCAGCTTCGATCTCCGCTCACCCGCCTTCATTCCGCGCCTCCCGGATCCACGGATCGAACGTCCGACCCAGCCCGTAATAGCTCCTCATAGATCCTTCTATAGGCCTCGATCATTCCCTCCAAGGGGAACCGGATGGCGACGGTGCGCCACGCGTTGCGTCGCATCTGCTCCCCCTCCTCCGTGCCCAGCCGCTCCATCGCCCAAACGAGCTTGTCGAAGAGGTCGTGGCCATCCTCCGATGCGAAGAGAAGCCCGTCATGCAGATGCTGGATCACTCCCCGGTTTCCGCCGACATCCGAGGCGATGCAGATCCTCCCCTTCGCCATCGCCTCCAGCAGCGCGACCGAGGTGCCTTCACTCAGAGAAGGCAGCACAAAAATGTCGCATCGGCCCAAAAATCGCCCCACCTCACCCTCCGCACCGTGGAACCTGCAGCTCAGAGAGATGCCGAGACGATCCGCCGATTCCCGAAGGCGCGGGAGCTCGGGTCCCGCACCCAGCAGCTCCAACCGGGCGTTCGGGTAGTCACGCACCAACCTGGCGAACACCTCCAGCAATAAGGCGTGGTTCTTCAAAGGCACCATTCGGCCCACCGCTCCGATCGTAAACCCCGCAGCCGATCCGCCGGCCGAAGGCGCCAGCCTACCCGGTACCTTCACCCCGTTCAAAACCGGCAACACCCGCCGCGCATGGATCGCCTCTAATTCCAACGAGACCGGCACGTACAAATCCACATGCCGACTCATCCAGCCCTCGACCCAATCCAACAGCCGATGGCCGTCGGCCCCGCGGTCATGCCCGTGCATGGTGTGGACGATCGGCAGCCGGAGCCATCGGGCCACCGGATAGCCGAAGACCAATCCACTGCTGTTGTGCGAGTGCACCAGGTCAACCCCACACGCTCGCGCCCAGCCGGCGACTTCGCGCAACAGACGCAGATTCGGACGCCCCTCGTGCCCAAAAACCCGGAGATTGTTCGGGTACCGAAAGGTCCCCGCCCATTCGCCCGCACGCCCGATGCAGCCAATAAATACCTCAAAACGGCTTGGATCCAGTCCGTGCGCCAAATCCAGAATCACCCGTTCCATGCCGCCTATGTCCAAGGAATAGGCGAGCAACAGGATCCTTCGCCGCCGGGATGCCGCCTGATGCATGGCTTCACCTTTCCCCCGTCCGAGACCTTACCCCCAAGGCTATCCGAAAAGGCATGTTCCATCATGCGTCGCCTCCAGGCAATAGTTGCCGATCAGTCAGATCATTGTCTGAATCGGGATCGGAATCGATTCCCGTTCTGGTTGGCACCTGGTCCTTATCTACCGCTCAAATTTTGCTTCCGAGGTGTGTCGGCACCGCAACAATACGGTTGCAATACCCGGTTTCTCTTGTCCGAATCCCATCCCGCGTTCTTTCGATACCGAGACCGACCCCGACCCCGATCTTGCTTCACCATTGACCTTTTCGGACGACCCCTACCCCCGAACGAAGGCGTAGTACAAACAGAGGAGCAGAGCCAAACAGGCCATCACCGGCGATATCTCCCGCCATTTGCCGGTCAGGACCTTCAGGATCACCCACGCGATGATCCCGATCGTGATGCCGTTGGTGATCGAATACGTGAACGGCATCAAGATGATGATCAGAAACGCGGGTAGGCTCTCGTCCAACTGCCCCCACGGGATATCGTTCGCCCCGTGCATCATCATCGTTCCCACGACGATGATCGCAGGCGCCGTCGCAATGCCCGGCACAGCAATGAACACCGGAGTGAAAAAGAGGGAGCCTAAGAAGAAGAGCCCCACCACAACCGCCGTCAAACCGGTCCTGCCACCCTCCTCCACGCCTGCGGCCGATTCCACAAAACTGGTCACAGGACTGGTCCCGAGGCACGCACCCGCCGTCGTGGCGACAGCATCGGCAAAAAAGGCACGGGTCGCCCCCGGCAAATGCCCCTCATCATCGAGAAGCCCCGATAGGCGCCCCACCCCGATCAAGGTCCCCGCCGTATCAAAGAAATCGACGAAAAAGAAGCTCAGGATCACCACCAGCGATGTCACCGACAAGATCCCGGTGAAATCCATGGCAAAGACCGTCTCGGTCGGCAGCGAAGGCAGCTGTATCCACTGTTGCGGCATCGGACTCAGCCCACTGATCCATGCAATCGCCGTCACCCCCAACACTCCGATCAGGATCCCACCCTTGACGCCCCTGCGCATCAGCGCACCGATCAAAAGCAGTCCGCCCAGCGACAAGAGCAAACTCGGATCGTGCAGGTCGCCCATCGACACCAACGTCGCAGGATTCGCCACCACCAAACCGCATTTCTCCATGCCCACCAAGGCAAGGAAGAGTCCGATCCCGGTCATCGTCGCCATCTTGATCGACATCGGGATCGAGCGTAACGCCGCCTCCCGCGCACCCAAAAAGGAGAGCGCCATGAAGAGCAGCCCCTCGATGAACACGATTCCAAGCGCTTGCTGCCACGACAGACCCATCCCCAGCACCACCGTGAACGTGAAGAAGGCGTTGATACCCATCCCGGGCGCGAGCGCAAAAGGAAAATCGGTCAGCAGCCCCATCAATATGCAGCCAACCGCCGCACCCAACGCCGTCGCGATCGCCACGTCCGCTACAGGCATCCCCGCCGCGCCCAAGATGTCGGGGTTGACGAAGAGGATGTAGCACATCGTCAGAAATGTGACCGTTCCAGCCCGCACCTCGGTCCCGAAACTGCTCCCCCGTTCTGTGTACCCGAAAAATCGATCGAGACCCCCCAACACTGTCGCCTCCATTCTACTGACCTGTGCCTTTTCCCAACAACACCCGCCGCCCTGGCAATCGCAACCATCCACCCAAGGCGCCCCCCAGCCCCAGCCGAAAAACCTGGCCATGCCCCACACTTCAACCGAGCCCCGCCAAACTGGCAAGATTTTTTGCCAATAACCCAACCGATCCCCCCAAGTATGACGGTAGGCAGAGATCGTCCGAAAAGGTTGCCGCATTCTCAACCTGACCTCCCCATCCGGACCCGGAAAGCCTCCCGCAGAGGGCGCAGTGACGTTTTCGACCAACCTATCGGGGTGGGTGGGGTCCAAGCCCTGATCCAAACCTTTTTTAAAGGGGGTGTTGGGG
>CALLYA010000225.1 GCA_937875495.1 uncultured Verrucomicrobiota bacterium | reverse complement strand
GATCGGCTATGTCGCCGAGCGTACCGGAGGCGGAACCGCTACCGCCTCGGGCATGGCCGATTTCCTCGTCTACGTCACCTCCGATTGGAAGACCGGGTATATGGGTCGCATCAAGGTGACCAATCCCGGCACCGCTCCCATCATCTGGAGTTTTGAACTGCCGATCGCTGACACGCTCACCAGCATGTGGGGCGGGACCTTCCAGCCTTCCACCACAACGCCCCTGGCGGTCACGGTCACCGGCAGCCCCTACAACAGCGTCCTTCAACCGGGAAAATCGATCAACGTCGGGTTCGTTGCCCGCCGCGACGTTCTGGTCCCCGACTGCTATGACGGTGCCGATAACGATGGCGACGGCCTGGCCGACTACATCGCTGGCGGCGGCGGCGATCCTGATTGCGCATGGCTGTTTGATCCGTCCGAGGCGCCCGGGAACGAGCCGCAGTGCAATGACGGCGAGGACAACGATGGCGATGGGTTTGCCGATTACCCCGTCGATTCCGACTGTGAATCGCCGGATGACCTCACCGAGGGCAATGCAGACCTCGAAAGCATGGCGACCTTCGTCGAATGGAGGAAGAGTTCCGACTGGGGGACCGGCTACTACGGGAAAATCCTGGTCCGTAATGACTCGACCCACCCGATCACCGATTGGTGGACGATCATGGATGATTTCCCGCATCAGGTGACGAGCATCTGGGGCGCGCCGTTCGAGCAGGATCTGGCCGGCCGGACCCTGACCATTCATGCGCTGTATGGGATGCCGACCCTGAAGCCTGGGCAGCAGATCTGGATCGGGTTCGCTGCACGGACCTCGATCCCTGGGGTCCCGGCGTGCAACGATCTGCTGGACAACGATGGCGACGGCTTGTTCGATCTGGATGATCCCGGCTGTATCGATGCCCTGGACAACAGCGAGCTCGACACGGCACCCTTGTCGGACCAGGATGTGACGCTCTCGATTCAGTACGATTGGGGGACCGGTTACCAGGCGAGGGTGGTCGTGAAGAACTTGAGTCCGGATCTGCCCTTGGAGTGGGCTGTGGATCTCGATTTGGCCGATCCGCCGACCGGCTCCGGCGATGTTGTGACCTCGCTATGGAATGGGATTTGGGAGCAGGACAACGATGAGCTGACGGTGATCGGCACCCCGTGGAACGGGCTGTTGGCCCCTGGCAAATCGACGACCTTCTCCTTCGTCGCCAAGCGTCCGGAGCTCCCCGGTAACGTCATCACGACCCCAGCATTCAGCTCCGTTCCGGCTGGAGTGGTGGTGACCACCCAGATCACCGCGCAGTGGGGTGGGGAGTTTCTCAACCTGCAGGTAAACGTGACGAACAACGGTCCTGCTGCAGCCGAGTGGGAGGTAACCTTTGATCTATCCCATCACGTGGTGCAGAGCTACTGGAGCGCGGCCATCGCTGCGACAGCGCCGAATAGCGTCACGTTTAAGGGGCAGAGTTGGAACAAGGAGCTGAACCCCGGTCAGTCGACCTCGTTCGGTCTCGCCTTGAAGCAGATTCCCTGACCAGATCGGGTTCTGCGGTATAGGAACATGATGGCGCCCACTGGGGAGCAATCCCCCGGGGCGCCGTTTTCTATCCCTATTGCTGGGGCTCGTCCGAAAAGGTCAATGGCAAAGCAAGCTCGGGATCAGGGTCGCTATCGGTCTCGGTATCGAAAGAACGCGGGATGGGATTCGGACCTGAGAAGCCGGTATAGTTGCGGTGCTGACACAACTCGGCAGTGAAGTTTGAGCGGTCCATGAGGGCCAGGTGCCAACCAGAACAGGAATCGATTTCGATTTACTCGATTAACTCGATTTAACCGATTTAATCGATCCCGATCCCGATTCAGACAATGATCTGGCGGATCGGCAACCATTGCCTGGGGGAGCTCGCCTTTTCGGACAGCCACTTACTACAGGAGTGGTTGGCGTGAGAGCGAGCCGTCGACAATCCGCCAGAGCCCCCTGGGATTGCTGTCCTGCAGCTCCTGCGGCAATTGCTCTTCAGGACAATCCTGCAGGCAGAGGGGGCGCACAAACCGATAGATCGCCGTGGTCCCGATGGAGGAGAAGTGTGGGAACATCGCCGCGGGATAGGGGCCGCCGTGGTGGATGGCATGGCCGAGAGTGATATCGGTCGGGAAGCCGTTGTAGACGAGGCGGCCGACCCGTTTTTTCAATTCCCGCACGACCCCGGGAAACTCCCGCAGATCGGAATGGGTCCCGAATACGGTTGCGGCAAGCTGACCGGAGAGGTTCCTGGCAAGGGCAAGCAGCTCCTCTTCGGTGTCGCAACGGATCAGGATCGCTACCGGACCAAAGACATCCTCCTGCAGGTGCGCTTGGGCGAGAAAGGTCTTTGCGTTGGCCTGAAACAGGCTGCAGGTGTTGGTGAGGCAGCGATGCCGTGCCGGAGGCTCTTCCGCAGGGTTGCCGGTTGTGAGCGGAGTGAGGCTCAAGACCCCAGGGGTTCGAGCGATTCGATCGGTCCCCTCCCGGCATGCTTCAAAGATCGATTCCGAGAGCATCACCTGCGAAGGCGCTTTGAGCGCGTGCTCGGTGACAACCTCGATCAGTTGATCGAAGCCCTTTCCGCCGAAGGCGACCATGATACCGGGGCGTGTACAGAGTTGCCCGCAGGCACGGGTGATCGATTGGACAAACCCCTCGGCGATCTTTGGAGCACGCTCCTGCAGGATTTCGGGCAGGACGAAGACAGGATTGAGGCTGCCCATTTCAGCGAAGACGGGGATGGGGTCTTCGCGATTGCTCGCGGCCTCCATCAAGGCGCGCCCGCCCTGATAGGTGCCGGTGAATGCGACGGCACGGATGATGGGGTGCTGCACCAGGTGCCGGACGACCTCAGGCTGGGTCGAGTGGATCAGGGAAAAGACGCCGGAGGGCATGGCCGTCTGACGGGCTGCCTCGGAGATGGCCGTGCCGAGGATCTCGCTCGTTCCTGGGTGCAGCGGATGGGCCTTGACGATGACCGGGCATGCAGCGGCGAGGGCGGAGATCGTGTCGGTGCCCGCGACCGACATCGATATGGGAAAGCTGGACGCACCGAAGACCGCGACCGGACCGAGCGGGAAGAGGGTGGTGCGCAGATCGGGGCGCCCCTGCGGGGCTGCCTCGGGGAGGCCGATGTCGATGCGCGGCATCTGCCAGGAGCCTTCCCGCACGACTTGGGCATAAAGCCTGGCTTGGTGGATCGCGCGCAAGACCTCCTCGGTAAGGCGTTGGACGGTCAGGCCGGTCTCGATATGCGCCCGTTCGATGAGCACCTGCTCCAGCTCCTGGAGCTGATCCGCGATGGCGAAGAGGAAGGCGGCAATCCCGTTGGGCGCCTTCGCGCGGAACGGGTCGAACGCCTCATCGGCGAGGAGCGCGGCCTGGTGGATTTCCGCCTGCGTCGCCTCGTGGAAGCAGGTGGGAAGCGGTTCACCGGTGACGGGGTTGTGGGCGGTGAACGTCTGTTTCCCGCAGGCAGAGGTCTCTGCACCGATGATCTGCATCCCGTGCATTTCGGACTCCTCACTGGTGGGGGAAGATCTCGAGTGTGGTGAGGTGCATGCCCCCTGGTCGCAGCGGCCGGCCGGCATGCGCACCCCTTACTCCTCAATCATAGTCCTAATGCACGAAGAGGTTCAAGAGCAACAGGAGTGCAAGACCGATCAGGCCGATCAGCATGGTCATGACACTCCAGGTCTTGAGGGTGTCCGGGACGGAGAGTCCGAGATACCGATTGACCAGCCAGAAGCCGGAGTCGTTCACATGCGATAAAAAGGTGGCGCCGGCTGCGGTGGAGAGGACCAAGAGTGCAAGGAGCGGTTGGGATGCGCCGCTCTCTGCGACCATGGGCGCCAGGAGTCCCGCGCCCGCTACCATGGCCACTGTCGCTGAGCCTTGCATGACCCGCACGGACGCGGAGACGATGAAGCCGAGCAGGACCAGTGGGACGGAGGCCTCCGCGAGATGGGTCTTGATGACCTCGCCCACGCCGGAGGTGATCAGGATCTCTTTGAGAACACCGCCGGCGCCGGTCACCAGGATGATGATGCCGGCCGGTTCCAACGCCTTGGTCGCGATCTCCCGCACCTCCGCGCGGGAATAGCCGCGGAGCCTGCCGAGGCTGAAGAAGCAGGCGATCGTCGTCAGCAATAGCGCGCAAAAGGGATGGCCGATGAAGGTGAGCACAGATCGTACCCGACTCTCGCCAGGAAGAAGGACCCCCGATACCGTATTGGCCAGGATCAGCAGGATCGGGAAGAGGATGAGCAGAAAGACCGATCGAAAGCTGGGCAATTCCTTTGGGTCCGCCCCTGGGACCGGTCCCTCTTCAAAATGCATATAGGAAGGGATCTGTGCCGGAACGCGGCGTGCAATCCATGCGCCGAAGAGGGGACCCGAGACCAGTGTGCAAGGGATCCCCACGATGGTGCCGAAGAGGATCACCCAACCGAGATCGGCGCCGAGGAGGTTGGCCACCGCGATTGGACCCGGGGTGGGCGGGATGAAAGCGTGCGTGACGACCATTCCTGCCAGAAGCGGGATGCTGAAAAACATCAGTGGCCGGCCGGTCTTGCGGGTGAGTCCGTACAACAGCGGGATCAGGATGATAAAGGCGACATCGAAGAAGACCGGAATCGAAATGATAAACCCGGTTGTGGCCAAGGCCCATTGCGAGCGGTTCTCCCCAAAGACTTCAAGCAGGCGCTGAGCCAGGCTCTCGGCGCCGCCGGAGACCTCCAGCATCCTGCCGAACATGGCACCGAGACCCACGACGATTGCCACGAAGCCGAGGGTTTTGCCCATGCCTTGTTCCATTGCGCTCAAAACCGCCTGCGGCGGCATGCCTGCGCCGAGGCCGATCAGCAGGCTGACCAACAACAAGGCGATGAAGGCATGGAGCTTGATCCGAATGACGAGAAAGAGGAGGCCGCCGATCCCAAGGACGACTGCAAGGATGAGTTGTGTCTCATTCATGGTCAGGTTGCCGGGTCAAGAGGTACTGAGCCAGTTCCACCATGACACCGGCAATCGTATCGATCTGCTCTTCATCACAGATATAGGGCGGCATGGTGTAGATGAGTCGACCAAAGGGGCGGAGCCACACCCCTTTGTGAATGGCATACTCTTGTACCGCACGCAGGGGGGCTTCTTCCAGCATTTCCATGACACCGATCGCGCCCAAGACTCGGACGTCCTTTACATTCTCGAGTTTCCGGGCCGGTGCCAACCCCCGCGCCAGCCGCTTCTCGATCAGCTTGACCTTCGCTTTCCAATTGCTGTTCAACAGCAGGTCCACACTTGCCTTGGCTACTGCGCAGGCCAGGGGATTGGCCATGAAGGTAGGACCGTGCATCAGCGGGCGGCCACCGGAGCAGATGCCGTCGGCAACCGTCTCGGAAGCCAGCGTGGCCGCAAGCGATAGGTATCCACCCGTGAGTGCCTTCCCGATGCACATAATGTCCGGGGCGATACCGGCGTGCTCGCAGGCAAAGAGTGTGCCTGTACGGCCGAATCCCGTGGCGATTTCATCCAAGATCAGGAGGACTCCGTGCTCGCTGCAGAGCGTGCGGACCTCCTCCAGGTATTTCGGATGATAAAACCGCATCCCGCCTGCTCCCTGAATAATCGGCTCCAGGATCACCGCCGCGAGTTCCGGCTGGTGCCGGGCGAATAGGGTCCGGAATGGGTCGAACGATTCAGGTCTCCAGGGTTCGTGGAAGCCGCAGTCCGGCGAATCGGCGAAGACCTGAACGGGGAGAAACCGCGCGAAGAGATGGTGCATCCCCTGGTCCGGGTCACAGACAGACATGGCGCCGAAGCTGTCCCCGTGGTAGCCATGCCGAATGGTCAT
The DNA here is from genome assembly GCA_937875495.1 of uncultured Verrucomicrobiota bacterium. GTDB lineage: Bacteria > Verrucomicrobiota > CALLYA01 > CALLYA01 > CALLYA01 > CALLYA01. The sequence goes on along the minus strand of CALLYA010000225.1, from coordinate 4,817 downwards.
GAACCTCGATCGCTGAGGTTGGCCGGTCGCCTGCATGTATTGCAGGGCCATCTTGAGGGCGACCTCCACGGCAATGGAGCCGGAGTCGCAGAAAAAGATGTGTCGGAGGCCTTCGGGCGCGATGGAGAGCAGGGTGCGTGCCAGGTCAATCGCAGGTTGGTGGGCGAATCCTCCGAACATGACATGTGCCATCTTCTGAGTCTGACGGTGGATCGCCTCGTTGAGCGTGGGGTGGTTGTAGCCATGGATTGCGCACCACCAGGAGGACATGCCGTCGATCAGCTCCCGCCCGTTGGGTTGGATCAGATGTACACCCTCCGCGCGGGCAATGGGGATGGCCGAATCGACTGGCTCGGCAACTTCGTAGGGGTGCCAAATATGCAGGCGGTCAAATTCCAATTGATTGGTTGTGAGATTCATGAGGCGTTGGAGAGGAGGGTTGGACCGAGCGGTTTGATGGCCTCATCGACCGATCCCCACCCGCCGGGGGTTTGAGGATCGAAGTCCTCAATCCAGGGGATCTCGGCGAGGACCTCGGTTCTGCCGAAGCGTGCAACCGTGCGCAGGTTATCCTCCCGCAAAAACCGGTCGGCCTGGGTGACGGGGGTGGTGTTGTTCAGAACAATGCCGCGCGCACGAATCCCGACCGAGTCGAGGGTGTGAAGGGTGAGCAAAGTGTGGTTGATCATCCCGAGCCGGTTGTCGGCGACTAAGAGGACGTTGGCTGCGGGTAATGCACATAGGAAGTCGAGGGTCGTTTCTTTGGAGTTGAGCGGCACAAGGAGACCACCTGCGCACTCGGCGAGGACGAACCTGCCCCCTTGCAGCTCCCGTGACACAATCTCACACAGATTTCCCGTGGAGATGGTCTGCCGCTGCAATTCCGCCGCCAGATGCGGGGAGCATGCGGGTTCGAAGCAATAGGGGACCTGCAGCGAAGGTTCATGGAGCGGGGGGGACTGCAAACTGGAGAGTGCCTGACGATAGATTTCAAGATCGGGCGCGACCAGTGCAGACGTGGATTCGCTGAGGCTGCATCCGGTTTGCACCAGCTTGATGGTTGAAACCTTGAGGGGTTGTCGGGCAAGAAGCCGGAGAATGCCTGCAGTTACGACGGTTTTCCCGACTTCCGTGTCGGTTCCGACGATGATCCATGGATGCGAGAAGCCGTGCATAAGCCCCACGATGGCAATGCGGGTCCCTAAGGTCAACGAAATAAGGCCTGCCAGTTTACAATCACGACCGGGGGGAGGTAGTGCTCAACAGTGGGGGAATGCCTTTCAATTTGCCGCCCATGACCGGGACCACTTTGCCGTTTTGATCCTGGACCAGGAGTCTGCCATCAGGGGAGATATCCATTGCGACGCCGCTGATGACACCGTCCATGGTCTCCAGGCTGACCGATCGGCCGAGCAGAAGGTCCAGCTCCCGCCAACGTTGGAGAATGTTGATTGTGAATCCGTCGTCCAACGACCAATAGAGTTTCTCGAGGTGGACCAGGATCTTCTGTAAGATCGAGACGCGATTCCATACCTTGTCCGACTCCATTCGCAGAGAGGTGGCCTGGTCCCTGAGCTCGGGAGGGAAATGCACGCTTGTTTGATTGACGTTGAGACCGACTCCGACAACCGCGTACCTGATCGCCTCTAAATCGGAGCTGATATCAACCAGGACGCCCCCCAATTTGCGCTCGCCGATGATGAGATCGTTGGGCCAACAGATCCGGATCGGCAGATTGGTGGCCTCCAATAAGGCGTCCGCAACCGCCACGACAATGGTCAGCGATAGCATCGTTGCCCAGTCCGGTACGAGAGGGGGGCGCAAGACGACGCTCATGCAGAGGCTGGTCTGGGAGCCCGAGTACCAGGAGCGCCCCCTTCGGCCGCGGCCATGGGTTTGACTCTCCGCGACGACCAACGTGCCTTCTCGGTATCCCGCCAGTGCCAGTTCTTCGGCCCGGAGGTGGGTCGATTCTAGAACCTGCGAATACTCGATCAAGCCCTGCCCCAAGACCTCGGTTGGGAGGTCGGACCGTATCTCTTCCGGAAGCAGGAGGTTCGGGCCGTCGTGAAATCGATACCCCTTCCTTGGTGCAGCCTCGATTTCGTATCCCTGCTGGCGCAATGCCCGAACATGTTTGGATACCGCCATACGGCTGATGCCGAACTCGTGGCAGAGCTGCTGACCGGATACCCATTCACCGACAGAGTCGCGAAGGGCTTCCAAGATTGATTTTCGATAGTCCAGTCCCATGAAAGAAGGTATCCTGACAGCTTAACGGGAAATGACATGCTTTGCAGGGAGGACATTATTCCATCCTCAGCACGACCTCAATTGAGTGTGCAGAGAGAGGTTGGGGGTCATGCCTGATCCTCCCCTTCCAACCTTCGTTCCTCGGCGGAATTTTCCCCTCCGGCGAGTGTCGGCAGCCTGAAATAGATGGTCGCCCCTCGGTCCCGGTTGTTTTCCGCCCAGATCTCGCCTTTATGAGCGTTGATGATGGATCTGCAGATCGCCAAGCCTGCGCCCATTCCAATCGATTTGTTCGAATGGAACAACTTGAAGATCTCCTCCAACTGGTCCGCAGGGATACCGGTTCCTGTGTCTCGAACCGAAACCGTCATTTTCTCCGGCTGCCTGGCGTCCGAGCTGATCATCAGTACTTTGGGTTCATGGCCGGAGCCCGCCATCGACTCGCACGCATTGAGCATGAGATTGAGTAAAACCTGTTGCAGCTGGACGCGGTCTCCCAGCACCCGGCGCGGGACCGGGGAGAGGTCCTGGTGAATCAGTACATTGCGGGCAATGATCTCGCTGTTGAGGAGTTCGATCACCTCTCTGATCAGGTGATTGAGATCCAAGGGTGTGAGCTCAATCTCCCCTTTCTGTAAGAGTTTGCGCATTCTCGAAATCGTTTCGCCCGCTCGGTGGTCATCCTGGATAATGTCTTCCAGGGCATCGCCCACCTCCGCGAGGTCGGGTGGGGTATATTGCAAAAACCGACGGGCCGCCTGTGCGTTGGTCATGATGGCGGCGAGCGGCTGATTCAGTTCATGTGCAAGGGAGGCGGCCAGCTCGCCCATGGTGGCTGTACGATTCATATGGTAGATGATGTTTCGTTGTCGGTCGATCTCCTCCTGGGCTTCCCTCTGCTCGGTGATGTCCCTTCCAACTCCGAGCATGCGCAGCGGCTCACCATCTTCGTCGAACGCCTGTACCGCACCGAGGCTGGAAACCCAGAGGTAGTTGCCGGCTTTGTCGCGGATCCGGAATTCGGCCGAAAAGACCCTGGTCTTCTTCGTTAAGTGCCGTTGGATCTGCTGCTTCAAGATGGGTAGGTCCTCTGGATGGACGATCCGGAAATTCTGTTCCAGGTCCTTGGGTAACTCCTCGGGGGTGTAGCCGAAGGTGATCTCCCAATGCCGGTCGCAAAATACTTTTCCGGTCTGGATGTTCCAGTCCCAAGAAAAGAGCCGGGCGCTCTCCATCGCCAAGGTCAATTGCTCCTGACTCTGGCGAAGGGCCGTCTCCGTGCGACTCAGGTCCGTGATGTCGACACCGATCCTGCCAACCACCACTGTCGGTGCGTTGTCCACGATGCCCATGACCGGAAAGAGCTGGATTCGAAACATCCTCTGCTCGCCGTTTGGGGCGGAGAGCGTGCGCTGGATCAGGGGGCTCTCTCCATTGACCACCCGAGCCGTTTCCCGCTCGAGCTCAAGGCGGCCGACCTCCGGAAAGACCTCCCAGTAATTGCGTCCCTGCAGCGGCTCGATTTGGGAGAACTCCTCCGTGAATCGATTCCCATACAGCACAACGCCGTCGAGGTTGTGCATCACAGCCAGGGCCGGGATGCGATCCATGTAGGCCGAAAACCTGCGCTCGCTCTCCTCAAGTCCCTGTTGAGCGGCACGCAGGGCGGTCAAATCCTGACAGAAACAGATCCTGCGCCCCGCTTCCAGCGGGATGATCTCCAGCAGGAGGATCATTTTTTTCCCCGCGGTCGTGGTCAGCTCCACCTCCCGCGGATCATCCTGCGTCGCTTCGTTCCACTGGAACGGGCCTTCATCCCGCCTGGAAATAGGTTGTGCCGCCAGCGCATGGACAGTGCCCAGTTGCTCTGGCGATTCCGGCAGGTCGAGGAGGACGCGAGCCTTCTGATTGACCTCGAGGATGGCGCCCTCCGCGTCGTAAATCAGAATCGCCTCCGGCGCAATCGCTAGAAATGCGCGACAGAGGTTCAGCTTATGCGCGGACGCGCTTTGAGAACGTCGGTAGAGGAAAAATAACACCAGCAGGTTCGTGACAAGTCCCGCTGCCAGGATCGTCTCTACGAGGAGCTGCATGCTCATGATGCTATCGTCCCTGCCCAACCGATGAATGCCTGCACGCCTCGCACTGCAACAAAGGCGCCAGAGTGAATTTCTCCAGCTGCAATTTTACCGAATGGATCGGTTCCTGACCAGTCCCGATTGCGATCGTCGCGAGACAGATGGAGGCGAAGGGAAAGACGTCTCACCACCCATCCCAATCTGGTGTGCTTTGAGAATCGGGGTCGGTATCGGAATCGGTATCGGGCAAATCGGGCAAATCGAGCAAATCGAGCAAATCGAGCAAATCGAGCAAATCGAGCAAATCGAGCAAATCGAAATCGAAATCGAAATCGAAATCGAAATCGAAATCGAAATCGGTTTCGGAATCGATGGAGCGTGTGATTCGGCGTGGAATGTTCACGAACAGTACGTTCACAACACCGCCTCTTCGCGAGGCCTCCGGATGGAAAGGAGAGGTTCGCATGCGGGGTTGAGGTGATTTCT
>CALLYA010000224.1 GCA_937875495.1 uncultured Verrucomicrobiota bacterium | reverse complement strand
GCCGCGGCGTTGCCGACACCAACGGCTCGGTCTACATCCCGCAGACAGGGATCTACGAGCTCCGTGTGGCGCATTGGGAGGGCGAGGGCGGTGGAGCTGGAGAGCTGTACTACATCCATCCTGATGCGACCTACGTGCTGGTGAACGACACGGCCGGTGGGGCACCTTCGGTTTGCACCGCTGTCGAAGGCGGCGGGGTCGAGGCTGCCATCATCACCTCGATTGAGGCCTCCAGCGGCAACATTGTGGTGACCTGGGAAGGCGGGACGGCTCCGTACCAGGTGCAGGTCGCCGATTCGCTGGGTGGCGTGTGGAGCGACGTTGGAGCTCCGACCAGCGATACGACGGCCACGATCCCGGCTGACGCCGTGGCCGGCTTCATCCGGGTGATCCCGGCGAACTAGGTCTGACCGGAAGCCAAAGGCTCAGGCCGAAGGCTAGAGGTCGGAGATCAGAGGCCAGAGGTCCGTGGAAACGGACCTCTGGCCTTCATTTTTTTCAAGCGGGCAAAGGAATGAGGGTTGGGAAATGGTGGGCGATTGGGGGGGGCTGTGGGGTTGTGGGGGATGGTTGAGGTTGCTTTGGTGATGTGAAGCAGACTGGGCGGTGTGGGTGCCCATCGATACCGATACCGATACCGATTTCGATTTCGATTTCGATTTCGGAATCCTTCTCCATCTGCGGGAATCTGCGCGAATCTGCGGATCCTTCCGGGGCCCAAAAACGTACACGTACACAGCGAAGCGGTACACGTTTCCGTGCACGGGAAGCTGGGAGAGCGAGTACGAGTAGGAGTACGAGGCATGCCGAAACGGTATATCCCAAAAAACACAACAAGGTAGGGGCAGAGCATGAACCGTACCCACCCCCTTGGCCAGGTCGAAAACGCCACTGCGTCCTCTGCGGGAGGCACTCCGGATCCGGATGGGAGAGGGGGCTGCTTTGCCGGACGACCTCTGGCTACCCGCTGGACCGCAGGGCAGCGCACTGCTCACTGATGGGTTTATTCGGAAATGTCTATCTTTCGGTTCTTTTTTTACTTGTTCCTCTTCCCTTGTTTGGTATTCTGATGGGCAGCTTGAGGATTGGCTCGTTGGGGCATGAGCTCCTCAGGCTGAACTAAGGGATTGGATCGGAATTCAAGGCGCGTGCTTGTCCTGATGGGATCGGCAGCCTGAGGCCAGGAGATCCGAAGCACATGGAGACGGCAACCAACGACAAAATTCAGGTGAGTGGGCTCAAACGCTGTGGGCTCATGCAACCGAAGCCTCCCGGGGCAAATTACCAATCACATCCTCTATTGGGTGGGTTGGTATACGGCTTGTCCTGGAACATCCGAACTGCTGTTTATGCTCGAATCCTGCTGCGGGGTGATTTCTCCGAGGGCATGCCTCCCGATGGACGGGTAGACGCGGGGAGAACCAGCCGATGTCCGATTCCTTGATAGGTTATGGGGGGGGAGAGGTTATCCCCTCGGCATTGGTGTAAATTATTCGTCAGGAGAGAGATGGAAATGCACAAAAAATTTATGGCCCTGGGCGTTGGCCTTGGGCTGCTGGCCGTATTGGCGATTCTGCCGGCCAAGGGTGCGATATCGACGGTCGTGATTGAGGACTTCGAGAACGGTGTTCCAGGTGAAGTTCCGCCCGGCTGGGTATCCCTTGGTGGCACAACGAACTTCTATCCCGGGATTTCCGATACACGTGCCAATTTGTATGGAAACTACTCCAGTGGTCAGACCATGGCTTTGACCAATCCGGAGTTGGAACCTGCGGGTATGGTCGGGGTGATTTTCTATGAAAACCCTGTAGACCTCAGAACCAACAAGCTGATGATCAAGTTTGACCTCTTGATCTCCCCCGGAACAACGACAACTCCGGCGGACGGCTGTTGCATCATGATCCTGCCGAAGATTCCGGCGGCACCAGGTGCTGGCGGCGGCGGCATGGGTTGGTCTGGCCTCGGCGGTTTCGCTGTGGAGTTCGACATCTACGACAACGGCGATGTGGATCCGGATGACCTTGTCGGTCAGACGGCCTATCAGGCGGCGATCGGCGAAGCGGTCGAGGGGAACACCCTGGGCAATCCGGCTGCCCGTCAGGTTGGTGTGGATGTTGCACGTGTCGGGGTGAATGGGGACATTGTGTCCTCCATCATCACCACGGACCTGGCAGAAAATGTTGCCGTCTATCCGAACGTTCCCGACTTCCTCGCGCCCTTCGATTTGGGCAGCACGGTCATCGTCACGGTTTGGATTGAGTACGACAATGGTCACATCAAAGTGGAGATGGAATCCGCTGATGAGGCCGGGATCTATCCTGAATTCGCGTTCGCGCGGAAGACGGTCCTCGAGGGTCCGATCAGTCCCTGGTCGTTCCACAATGAAGATTGTCCTGAGGAAGCTTATGTTGGATTTGCCGGGTCCACCGGTGATTCCAACGCATTGCAAGAGGTCGACAATCTCGTGATCCAGCTGGATACCGCGATGGGCGCGCCTGAGTACAACGAGGACATCCCTGCGTACCCGGCTCCTCCTGAAGTCGATCCGGCGAGCAAAGTTGCCGAGGTCGGTGCTGCGACGGAGTTGGGCTGGAACGTGTCCACCGTGAAGTTGAACGAGGAGTCCGGCCAGACGTTTGCATCCTTCAATGTCGATCAGCGGATTTACAAGACCCATTGGGTCCTGGACAACACTCCGCCGACCGCGTCGGAGACGACGCTGCTCGTCAACTACGCCAGTGGCGTGAATGCCGCGAACGCGGGCATGTTCCCGGGTGAAGTCAACTACCCGGGCATTCCGTTCATGGCGCAGGATCCGCCCGCAGCGGAGCAGGTCGACAACTTTGGTGTCCGGGCAACCGGTTTCATCGAGTTCCCTGTTCCTGGAGTCTATTTCCTGGGTACCTGCCACGACGACAACTTCACGACCTTCATTGGCGGCAAGCGTCTTGCGCAGGCGACCGGGACCGGGAATCCGACTCGTTACAAGATCAACGTACCTGAGGCGGGAATTTATCCCATTCAGATCGATCTTGCCGAGCAGGGCTACTACTCCTACTTCTCGGTCTTCCAGTCCGATGGATGTGGTGGCGCTTCCATCCTGATCAACGACGGCTCCCAGGTGAAGGTGTATACCGAGGTCGACGGCGGAGTCATTCCTCCCACGAACTATGATGCACTCAACATCGTCACGGCCGATCCGGCTGAGAAGGTTGGAGAGGTCGGCGAGGGGACGAATCCTGGATTCGCCTATAAGTACAGGGTTATGACCCAGGCGGCTCCGATCGGCGTTGTCGATCTCAACAGCTATGTCGATGCGGCGATGATCCTCAGTCCGGGTGTTCCGGATGAGATCTTCACCATCATGGATGATGGTGTGGTCCCGGTCGTCAACTTCAACGTGGATGCGAACCAGGCCGGCAATCAGCCCGGCGACATGGTGCTTCCCGTTGGAAACGGCGACGATTCGGCGATGCTGCTCACCGGTTTCGCGGAGTTCCCGACGGCCGGCATGTACGCCATGTTCTTCAGTTCCGACGACGGTTTCGAGGCCGGAATTGGGACCCAGCAGATCATGACCGCCGGAAACAAGGGTGCCAGTGACGTCCCTGTCTTCGTGAATATCGAAGAGCCGGGGCTCTATCCGCTGAAGCTGACCTGGTACGATCGCGCCGGTGGGAAGAACCTGGAGTTCGTGCAATGGACTGATACGGGCGCCACGCTGGTCAACAGCGAGAGTGCGACCGTGAAGGTCTACCAGAACGCACCCGGAGAGGCGAATGCCGCATTCTTGCCGAATGCGTACCAGGTTGCGATGGCGACCGGCACATGTATGGATCCTGGATTCAACGTGCGCTTCGTCAAGCATCCCGGCGGTGTCGGCAACCTGACGCAGTGTGAAGAGCTGCTTGCGGGTCTGCGCCCGACCACCTACACGGACATCAGCGTTCAGCCGCTCATCGACTTCTGGAGCTCGGGCGGCGAGGGTAACTTTGTAACCGGAGTGCCCTTCCCGACGCTGCAGCCGAACGTGGACGACAACGACTTCGCCATGGAAGTGACTGGATTCATCGAGCTGACGGCCGGCTGGCACATGTTCGGCTTCAACTCCGACGACGGTTTCGATCTCACGATCGGCGGACGTCGCGTGTGCTTCTTCCAGGATGGAAAAGGCACCTCGAACGTCAACGGCGGAATCTTCATTCCCGAGACCGGGATCTATCCTCTGCGTGTCTCCCACTGGGAAGGTGGCGGCGGGGCTGCGGCCGAGCTGTACTACCTCAACCTGGATGAGACCGTGGTCCGCGTCAACGATACGGCCAGCGGCGGTCCTGCGGTTTGCGTCGCCCTTGATGGTGGCGTTGTCGAAGCACCGATCATTACCTCCCTCACGCTTGATGGTGGCAATGTCATCGTGACTTGGGAAGGTGGAACGCCGCCTTACCAGGTGCAGGTGACCGGTGAACTGGGAACGGAATGGACGAATGCCGGCGAGCCGACCAACGAGACTTCGGTGGCCATCCCGACGACGGCAGCGGTCGGCTTCCTGCGTGTTGTTCCCGCGGGGAATTGATCCTCAGAATTCAAAACATGATCGCGCGTGGCCGATGAATTGACGTCACGCGTAGGTTCAACGGGCGAGTCCAAACGGGCTCGCCCGTTCCCCGTTCTTGTTGATGGGGAAGGAGGGAAGGTCGCGAGGTCTATGAGCACCGGCCTCCTGGCGGGGGCGGTGTTGTGGACGTTTTGATCGCGAACGCCGGGATCGAATCGGGTTTTCCATCCGGAATCGGAGGCCTCGCGCAGAGGCGCAGAGGCGCGGTGGCGTTTTCGACTGGGCCAAGGGGGTGGGTAGGTTCCATCTGTTGCCCCCAACCTTTTGGGGCTATTGTTTCAGCAGACCAAGGCAGTTACTGGAAACCGCTCCGATGGTGCTGCGTCCCCCTCCCAATCAACCTCTGCGCCTCTGCGCGAGACTTCCCCATCCGGATCCGGAGAGCCTCCCCACCCCCGGCCACTATTCCCCGTCTCCATCTGCGGTTCTCTGCCGGTTATTCGACTGGGAGGGTGGTGCCCTTCAAGACCTGAAACAGCGGGTTGTCGGTGTCCAGGACGAGGATTGCCTGATCGAGGAGTCCGGTACGGTAGAGTTCGAGAGTGCGCCAGAGGCGAAAGAACTCGGGATCCATGTTGTACGCCTCCGCAAAGATGCGTGCGGCTTCGGCTTCGCCCTCGCCCCGGACGGTTTCGGCCTTGGCATAGGCCTCAGACATCAGGCGATCCTTTTCACGGCTGATTTGCCCGAGAAAGGCGAGTCGGAACTGTTCGCCTTCGGACCGGAATCGCTCGGCGATCTGCATACGTTCAGAGATCATGCGCTGATAGACTTGCTGGCGGACCTCTTGGGCGTAGTTGACGCGTTTGATGTTCATGTCGAGGAGTTCGATTCCGTACTCTTCGATCTTGGTCTTGGACGCCTCAAAGATCGCTTGGGTGAGTTTGCTCCTGCCAAGGCTGATGTCTTCAACCCGATTGGTTCCAGGGCCTTGGAGTTCGAGGTCCTGCGGCAAAACGGCCGGCTCGATCCCAAACTCTTCATTCTCGGGGTCGCGTGCCGTTTGGAGATCGTCCATCTGCAACTCCCGATTGGTGTTACGGACGACCTCGATCAGGGAATTGCTGGAGATGGTATTGAGGGTTGCGCCGTCGATGATGTCGTCGAGTACGGTCTTGGCGCTGTTTTCATCACGTACGGCCTTGAAGAACTTCATCGGGTCGGCGATGCGCCAGCGGGCGAAGGTATCGATGGTGATATAGACCTTGTCGCTGGTGGGCATCTGTTCAGGGCTGCCGTCGAAGGCGAGGATGCGCTTTTCGAAGCGATTCACTTTCTGGATAAACGGTTGGCGCCAATGGAGGCCCGCTTCTGTGACAGCGGATCCGACCGGCATACCGAATTGTGTGATGACGACCTGCTCGGTTTCATCCACGACGTAGGCGCTATTGGCGATCAGGACCACACCGGCGATGGCGAGGATCAGGAGAATTGGGGTAAGGGTCTTCATCGTGTGGAGGCTCCTCTGCGGCTGGATTGTGATGCGGCGGTGGCGGCCTCTTTGAGGTCTAATATCTGCAGCGGTTGACCGCCGGACTGTGGGTCCATGAGGTACAGCCGGCCGATGCCTGGAATGGCATCTTCGATCGCTTCGAGGTAGAGGCGGGTGGCGGTGACTTCCTTGGCTTGTTCATACTCGACAAGGAGTGCGTTGAACAGGGCGACATCACCCTTGGCCTCATTGACGCGTCTGGTCCTGAAGCCCTCCGCCTGTTCGGTCATTTGGGCGGCGGCGCCGATGGTGCTGGGGATCTCCTTGTTCCACTCCCTGCGTGCCTCATTGATGGCGGTACGTTTTTCCTGGAGGGCGCGATTGACCTCATTGAACGAATCGCGAACGGCTGCGGGTGGGTTGATGCTCTGGAGTTCGACCGTGACGACTTCGATCCCCGATTCGTAATCGTCGAGGGTATCTTGCATCAGGCGCTTGGCGTTGATGGCGATTTCCCCGCGGCGGATGGTGATGCTCTCATCGATGGATGAATCGCCGATCTCCTGGCGAATCACGCGTTCGCTGACGTCTCGGATCGTCTCCTGAACGGATCTGAGGTGAAACAGGAATGCCTTGGGATCCTTGATGCGGTATTGGACGATCCACTCGGCATCCACGATCCCGAGGTCCGCCGTGAGCATCAGCGATTCGTCGGGGAACTCCTGGTCGGAGTAAACGGTGCGTTGTCCGGGTTGTGTCGTTCTGAAACCGAACTCCTCCTTGAGGATACGCTTGACCTTGAGGGGCGTGACCTTATCGATCCCGAGCGGGAGCTTCCAGTGGAGTCCCGGGTCGACCGTCTCCTTATACTTTCCGAGGCGCTGAACGACACCGACCTCGTCGGCTTCGATTGTGTAAATGGTGGAGAAGGCGGCAAAGGCCAAGACGACGCAGGCCAGAATCACCCCACCGGCCTTGAAAAAGCGGTCCGGTTTGATGGGCCCCCCTTCTCTGCCGATTCCACTTCCGTCGAACTGACGGATGAACTCGTCGAATCCTTTATTTTTCATGCACCCAATCTAAGGCAAAGTCATGAGATTGGAAATCCCGTGGGCATGGAATGGCCAAGTTGATCCGGCTTGCGCCCGTCCTAAGCGACTGTGCAAGGGATGGTCTCACACGAAGGCACGAAGGGTTTAGGGGAGGCCGGTGGGAAACTGTATTGTCTGAATCGGTGTCGGGGTCGGAATCGAGGGAATCGTGATCGTCATGGAGGCTTTGTTCTAAAACGCCACCGTATCCTCTGCGCGAGGCGTTCCGGCGCCGGATGTTGAGGTCGGGTTGGGAAAGCGGCTACCTTTTCGTCCGACCTCCGGCTATGCTCTCCAGGAAGTTTTTTTTGGGGGGGAGGACATCCCTCCCTGGGGGCGATTCTCAGAACAGCCGGGATGGGGATCGGGCGACAAACGATGGAGGAGTTGAGAGAGATGCGCGTAATCATTCTCAAGGACGCGAAGGAAGTGGGGAGCTGGGCTGCGGCACACATCATTCATGAGATCGAGAGGTTCGAGCCGACTGCGGAGCGTCCGTTTGTGTTGGGGCTTCCGACCGGCTCGACGCCGCTGGAGACCTATCGTGAGTTGATCCGTCTTCATCGCCAGGGGCGCATCAGCTTTTCCAACGTGGTGACCTTCAACATGGACGAATATGTTGGTTTACCGGCGGACCACCCACAGAGTTACCACAGGTTCATGTGGGACAATCTATTCAGCCACATCGACATCCCCGAGCGGAACGTCAACATTTTGAATGGGATGGCGGAGGACCTCGTGGGTGAGTGTGCCTCATACGAAGCCAAGATCACGGCCATGGGAGGGATTGATCTCTTTCTGGGCGGGATCGGCGCGGATGGGCACATTGCCTTTAACGAGCCGGGTTCCTCGATCGGCAGTCGTACTCGCATCAAGACCCTGACCATGGACACCATCCGAGCCAACAGCCGATTCTTTGACAACGACCTGGCGAAGGTGCCCAAGACGGCGCTCACGGTGGGTGTCGGGACGATCCTGGACGCCCGCAATGTGATGATTTTGGCGACCGGCCAGAACAAGGCGCTTGCCCTGCGCGATGCAATCGAGGGCGGCGTTTCACACATGTGCACCGTCTCCTGTCTGCAGATGCACCCGCAGGCGATCGTGGTCAGCGACGAGGCGGCCATTTCCGAGGTCAGGGTGAGCACCTATCGTTATTTCAAGGAGATCGAGCGATTACCTGAGGCGTGATCCCCGTCTGCATTACGAAGTCGAGCCGGCCGTAGCCTGCGGATGGTCTTGGGAGCCACAGTGGTCGCAGAACGGAAGCATGGCATGTCGGGTCATTCCGCAGCTATGGCAGGTGATAAAGAGCTTGGTTCCGCATGCGGGGCAGGTATACGCGGGGTCCTGGTCCTGCTCCGAGGCGGAGGGTCTCGCGAGGATCAATTTCTTGATGCTGCGCCGCGTCCAATAGCGGAAGCGGAGCGGACCCCGGCGGATTGGAAACTCGCAGACGGGACAGAGAAAGCGCTCGTACGCGTCTCGATATTGCTTGAGCAGCCAGGGCCCCTTCGGATTGTTGAGTCCTTTGATGAAGGACTGCAGGACCTTCATGACCACGATGAGACTGGATACGACGAGCAGGTAGCGGAAGATCCGAGCCGGGAAGTGCTCGTGCATGACGAAGCCGATCTTGATCAGGACGGCGATGGCGAAGGCGAGGACCGGCTCGAAATAGCGGCTGCTTCGCGCCCTGACGAACAGCCATCCGGCGAGCAATAGGATGGGCAGCAGGGCGGCCAGCTTGTAAGCCGCCAGGGTATAGGAATGCTTCTTTCGCGCGTCGGAAAAGGCTTGGTGTGCAGGGGCTTCCTTCTGTTGGATCTCCTTGGTCACAGCGGTGATCTGATCGCGCCAATCAGCGGCGGCAGCTTCCTGTGCAAGGAGCTGTTCATTCAGCGCCTGCGCATCTTG
>CALLYA010000223.1 GCA_937875495.1 uncultured Verrucomicrobiota bacterium | reverse complement strand
CACCAGTTTTGCCATTCTTTTCTGAAGACCACATTACCGACAGAGGCGCAGAGGGGGAATGGGAGGGGGAGATGTCCCCACATCGGAGCCGTTTTCAGCAACTGCTTTGGTCTGCCGAAACAGGATCTCTAGAAAATCCCCCCAAAAGGCAGGGGCAGAGCATGGAACCTACCCATTTCCATAGGCAGTTCGAAAACGCCACCGCGCCCTCTGCGGGAGGCTCTCCGGGTCCGGATGGGGAGGTCAGGTTGAGAATGCGGCTACCTTTTCGAACGACCTCTGGCTTCGCGATCCTGGTTAGGGCGGGTGTGATATGCCATGGGGGGGGCGCCCCTGACACCGATCACGGACTGGGGACTGCGGATGGCCAACCGGCAGATGCAAAGGATGGCTTGCGCCGCTTGGGGCCATCGCGTTATTGATGCGGCCTGGCGTTGGGAAGGTGAAGGAATAGAAGCATGCAAGAAACCATTGGATGGTGGGGGTTATACGGTTGGTTGTGGCTAACGGCCGCGGTGCTCTCATGGGCGATCTCTCCGTGGCTGATTCGCCTGGCCTTCAAGACCGGCTACCTGGATCGCCCCGGGCACCGGAAGATTCACGAGCAGCCCAAGGCGTTATTAGGGGGGCTTGCCGTGTATCTCGGGTTTTGGGTGACCATCGGGGTTCACCTTCTTGGCATGGCGTTGTTGGTTCACTGGCGGCCGGACTGGATCCCGAATCATGTACGGGTGCACATTGATGGTGTGGCCTATGTGGGAGGGCGGTTATGGGGGCTGTTTGGTGCTGGCAGCCTCTTGGTCTGTGTCGGATTGATCGACGACCGAATCGCCCTAAGTGCCCGGTCGAAACTGGTGGCGCAGGTGGCCGCTGCACTGGTGCTCTACGGCGCCGGTGTTGGACTGAGTCTCTTTCTCCCCTCGGATGTTCTCAAGTTGGCAGCGACGGTGCTCTGGGTGGTGGTTGTGACGAACGCGATGAACTTCCTGGACAACATGGATGGCCTCTGCAGTGGAATTGGTGCGATTGCGGCCGCGCTTTTTGGGGTTGTGGGTGCCCTGCAAGGGCAATACTTCATTGCCTTGCTGGCGTTCCCTCTCAGCGGCGCTATGGCGGGGTTTCTGCCTTTCAATCTCGCGCCGGCGAGGGCCTTTCTCGGAGATACGGGCAGTCTGTTTATCGGGGTGATGCTGGCGGCGCTCGCAATGTTGGAGACGTTCTACCAAGCGGGATCCGCCACGGTTCTGCCGGTTGTCGCGCCGCTGATCATCCTGGCGGTTCCGTTGCACGACATGGCCGCCACGATTTGGGTGCGAATTCGACTGGGTCGCCCGGTCTACAAGGGAGATACCAATCACATCAGCCATCGGCTTGTTCGTTTGGGGCTCACCCGCCGGCAGGCCGTCGGTCTGATATGCTGCCTGAGTGGGACGCTCGGTCTGGGTGCGGCGGCGATGGTCGGCGCCTCTACGACCGCGGTTTGGCTGATCCTTTTGCAGACGCTGATCCTGCTATCCATCCTTTTCTTAATGCAGCTTTGGGGCCATCGTGCCAACGACGAATTGGAGCGATACAGCCAACCTGAGACAGCCGCCCGCGCCGGCGATGAGGAGAATGCGTCATGACAGAGGAGATCGGAACCGATCGTGGGGGGCAGAGGATAGCGGTGATCGGGGCGGGCGCGATTGGGTCTGTGATGGGTGGCTTTCTGGCGAGGCATGGTGGGCACGAGGTGCACCTTCTGGGACGGGGGTGGCACCTTGATCCGGTGGCCGCGCGGGGCTTGCACGTCACCGGAATCTGGGGGGATTGCAGGATCCATGGCCTGAGGCTGCACACCTCCCCGGAGAGCCTGTTGTCGGCCGGCCCGTTTGACTATGTCATGGTCTGCGTCAAGGCGGTCGATACGGTTTCTGTGCGGCAATGTGCGGCAGAGGCGTCCGGCAGCGAGGGATATGTCGTATCCTTACAGAATGGCCTCGGCAATGCTGAGGCGCTCGCCGAGGTTGTCCCGGAGGAACGGCTGCTGGTCGGACGAGTAATATTCGGGGTGGAGATCCAGCCTGCGGAGGTGGAAGTCACGGTCAGTGCCGACGACACGGTCATCGGCGGCTGGCCTTCGGGCTGCCGTTCGGAGGCTGCGGAACGATTCGCGAAGCTGCTGGTCGCCGCTCGGATACCTGCTCGTGCGACGGAACATGTGGATCGCTTCCTTTGGGCGAAGCTGATCTACAATTGTGCACTCAATCCGCTGGCCAGTCTCATGGATTGTCCTTACGGGGCGCTGTTGAAGACTGCGGAGACCCGGGAGTGGATGAAGCGGATCGTATACGAATGCTATGCGGTTGCCGAAGCCTGCGGGGTCCGCCTTGAACCGCTTACGGCCCAGGACTATATCACGCTGTTGTTTGAGACGCTGATTCCGGTGACGGCCGAACATCACCCCTCGATGTTGCAGGCGTTACGGATGGGCAAGCGAACCGAAATCTCCGCCCTCAACGGAGAGGTCGTCCGACGTGGACGTCAACATGGTGTCTCCGTCTCTGCGCTGGACGCGTTGCGCACCTTGATTCAGGCCAAGGAGGCCCTGGTACGCCCCGGCCGGTAAGCGTTCTCGAACCCCGAAGAGGCATCCCGCGTGCGACTTCGTCGACGCAAGCCCAGGCAGCGCAATACGACGTGCACCACCATCGGAAAGCATATGCCTCCTATACCCTTTTCGGGTCTTTGTTATACAAAATAATAAATATACAATGGTGAGGATGTAAATAATTGTATATGGGGTGATTGTATATAAAATAATACATAAGTATAACAATTGAGTGATCGGGCATTGCCTGGTGGTGTAGGCCGGGGAAGTTCATCCGTAGGGTTTTGTAGATAGCGGGTATAGGGGCTGTTTTTCGGTTGGGGAACGTCCTGCTTCCGTCGTTTTTTTTGCCTTTTGGGGAGGCTGATCAGGCCGGTTTTGATTGGCGTCGCTGGGGGAACGGGTTGCGGGTCTGCAGGTGCGGCAATTTTGAGCAAATTATCCTCCTTCAAAATTTCTAGGTTTGCCCGCAGATAAGTTGTAAGATGTTTATAATACGCATTCAATAGTTGGTAGTCTGAAAAATTATTCATCGGTCAACTATGTCTTGACACAGATCCTTTCGGGTAGATAATGGTGATCACAGATTGAGAAATATTCCCCAAGACCCCTGTAATTTTGTGTAATGGGGCGTGGATAGGGGTAAGAATGTACGAGAAGGGCTATAGTGATTTGTCGGTGAGTGGGGTTTGAAGGCGGGGGATACGAGAGGGGGTTATGAATGAACGATCCTCGGGGAATGTCGGGCGGATTCATGGGGGCGGCGATGCCGGCCCAGCCCGGTGGGTATCCCGGTGCTGCGGGAGTACCGCCGGGAGGCGGATGGGGCTCTGGCGGAGGCGGTTCAGCGGGGGCTCGCGGTGTATATGTCGGGCGCTACGAGGTGGTCGTTGATGACAAGTTACGGATCACGGTGCCTGCGCATTGGCGCAGCAACGTGACGGGGTACGATGGGCAGCGGGGTGGCTTTTACCTGATGCCGAACGAGGCGGCGGAGATGCGCTTGGTGGCCTATCCGCAGGAGGAGATGGACATCTGGGCGCAGCGTTTGATGGGACTTCCGCATGGGCATCCGGAGTGGGAGGAGATCGGGCGCTGGTCAACCTCGGCGGAGTTCTGTCCGATTGACCGCAACGGCCGGCTGACGATCCCTCAGCGTCTTGTCGACGCCATCGCGATCTTCCCTCGGGAGACGATCGTGCTGTTTGGGGTGATCCGACGCTTTGAGATATGCAGTCTGGCGATGGCGCCGCGGGATTGGGATCTCAGCGCGCGTGACGACGACTAAAAGTGAGAGCGTGGCCATGGCTAAGAAACAAAAGCGCAAGGGTTTACTTCGATTCCTCCGGGCCACGGGGAGCCTCAACAGCGGAGGGGACCCTCAGCATTTCAAGCTTGCCCGTGGACTGGTGGACGGGCGTGGGGTGGAGGGGCTGCCTCGCAAGGAGGACCTGCCTGTCCGCGATGCGCCTCAGCCGGCGGCGGACGCTGATGATGCCGCCGGGACAGGAGAGGCCACTCGGAAGCCTCGCATCAGCAGGACGGTTCTGCCTGGGGCGGGTGCGGTAGAGGGTGGCGCAGGTCTGGAAGAGGGGAAGGTGATCGAGCCTGGAGCTGCGGAGGACGAACGGGGCGCTGAAGTCGTCCCCCCCGATACCGATGGTGGTGGGACCTCCGAGGAGTCTGAGCGGGATGGAGGGGCCGAAGGTGCGTGCGAGGTGGAGGCGGGGCAGGACGGCGGGGCTTCAGAAGAGGATCAGGATTCGGATGAGGTGTCGGAAGGCGAGGCTTCCAGTGGGCTGGAAGCGGATGATGAGCGGGACGCCGGGCAGCGGGACCGTGAGGGATAGGGAACGAATGAGATGATGGATGGCGCGTCAGAACAGAGCAGGCGGGTGGAGGGCGCCCTCGGTCACATCAGTGTGATGGAGAGGGAAGTGGTCCGACTGGTTACGGCTCAAGCGGTGGAGCAGGGCCGTCCGCTTCGCTGTGTGGATCTGACGCTCGGGCTGGCCGGCCATGCGCGTGCGGTGGCGGAGATTCTGCCGGCGGGCAGCCAGGTCATTGGGTTCGATCGGGACCCCGCGGCCTTGGAGCGGGCCAAGGCACGGATGAGTGAGCCGGGGATCGAGGGGATACAAACCTTGTTCATTCAGGCGAGTTTCGCGGAGGCCGAGGAGTGTCTGCGGGCGCGCGGGATGGTGCCGGTTGACTTTGTCCTCTTCGACTTGGGGCTCAACAGCACGCAATTGGATGCGGGGGAGCGCGGTTTCAGCCTGATGTCCTCGGGGCCTTTGGACATGCGAATGGACCCTGAGGGGGGGGGTGTCACGGCGGGCGATCTGCTCAACACGCTGGATGCGGAGCGGCTTGCCGACATCTTCTGGCTGCTTGGAGAGGAGCGGTACAGCCGTCGGATTGCGCGAGCCCTGGTGAAGGGGCGTCCCTGGCAATCGACGCTGGAGGTAGCGGAGGCGATTTCCAGGGCGGTAGGTGGGCGCAAGGGAGCCAAGATTCACCCTGCAACGCGGTGTTTTCAGGCGTTGCGGATGGCGGTGAACGACGAGCTTGGGGCCATTCGAGCGGGGTTGCCTGCCGCGGGACGCATTTTACGAGCGGGCGGTGTCATGGCGGTGATTTCGTTTCACAGCCTGGAACACCGCTTAGTGAAGACCTTTTTTCGGGCTGGTGCGCGCAGGTGTCTCTGTCCGGAGGAGCAGCCGGTATGCACCTGCCGTTTCGAACCGATTTTTCGCTGGGAACAAAGGAGAGAGCAGCGTCCGACGGCTGAAGAGACGGCGGACAACCCCCGAAGTCGTAGCGCGGCAATGCGCTGGGCTCGAAGGACGGATGCGCCTTGGCGGGAGGACGCCTTCGCGCAGTGGGAGAGCAGTGGGATTTTAGATGATTGGCAACGACTCGAAGCGTGGTGTGTAAGGAGGTCGCAATGAGTTTTTTGGGCAGAAAACGAAGGGCAGGCAGGACGACTCTGCTTGCAGCGGATCTGAATCGGACGCCGGTCGCCCTATTCCATGGAGTCGGGGTTGTTGTAGTGGCGTTATTCATGGGGGTCTTGGGCTATGAGTGGCTTCGCCATCGGAACAATGAGCTCCTGAAGCAGAACAACCTCCTGGTGGATGAGAACCAGCGGCTGGAGCAGCAGATCATCCGCAGCAAATCGGCGAAGTCGAATCTGACTTCTCCGAACAACCAATTCTTGGACCGTCTGCGGGGGCTCTCGCTGGAGCGGGTGAGTCCCGGGAACAAGCGGATGATTCCGCGCCAAACCTTGATGGCTTGGTATGACAAGGCGGTGTGGGATCTGAGAGATGAGGATCTGGGCGTGCCGTTCACGGTTCCGGCGATGGCCGATTCCGGCGTGCCTTCCATCGATCCGGTTACGGTTGCGATGGGGCGCAATCCCTCGGCTGACGCCTCAGGGATCGTCCTGGAGTAGGACCATCTACTTGATGGGGAGGGTATGGGCATGAGGGGTCATCAACGTGAGCATACGAGTGGCGGGATGGGTCAGGTCACCTGGGGCATGCGGCTCCGTTTGGGGGCTGCGACCTGTGTGCTTCTCGCTGGATTCAGCTTGGTCTGCATCCGGGTCGTCGCGTTGCAATGGCATCCGCCGGTGGAGGCCGAGACGGCTGGGCAGGTTCGGACTGACAATGCCCTGCGTGGATCGATCTTGGATCGAGAGGGGCGGGTGTTGGCCTTTACGGAGAACTCCTTCAAGGTTGGCATCGATCCGGTGGTGATGAAGCGCTATTTGCACGAGGAGTACAGGGATGAGGTCGCGGAGGCCGATCCCGATCTGCCGTCCGATCAGCTGTTGGCGATGGAGCTTCCTGAGGACGAGTTGAAGCGGCGGATGAGCGACATGGTCGCGGGGGTTGCGAAGCTCCTGGAGCTCTCCGCGGAGGATGTCTCCAGGCGTTTTTGGGAGCGCCTCGGTGCGGCTCCGGGGACTCGGTTCATCGTGATTGACCGGGACGTCCGCAATCAGAGGTTCAAAAACATTGCGCCGCTGATGAATAAGGGAATGGGGTTGGCCTGCGACCCCACGCAGTCCTGGATTCGAAACTACCCGAACCACAACCTCGCCTGCCATGTGATCGGGTTTCTCTCCAGGATCCCATCGGAGAGTGAGGGCATTGAGTGGGCCATGGATGTGGAGCTGCGTGGGCGGGACGGCCAGTACCTCTTTTTCCCGGGCAGCAGTGGCCGCAACGAATTGATCCATCGGCGGCGGATCATTCAGGATCGTGTGGACGGCAACGACATTCAGCTGACGATTGACAGCTTCATCCAGGGGGTGGTGGAGAGTGCGTTGGCCAAGGCCGCGGTCGCGCACAATCCGGAGAGCATCACCGCGGTGGTGGTGCAACCGAAGACCGGGGAGATCTTGGCCATGGCCAATCTGCCCGATTTTGATCCGAACGACTACGGCAATGCGGAGGCCGATTCGCGAAAGAACCGTGCGGTCACCGATTTTTTCGAGCCCGGATCGATGTTCAAGATCGTGCCGGTCAGTGGGGCCTTGGAATTTGGAAGTGCCCGACCGGACTCGATCTACTTTTGCGAGAACGGTTTTTGGACCAGTTCCGGGACCCGGCCGCTTCGGGATTCGCATGGGTATGGCGACCTGACGGTCGAGGAGATCATCGTGCACAGCTCCAATATCGGCACGGCCAAGGTGGCCATCGATTTGGGGAAGGAAAACCTTTTCTATTTTGTACGGCGTTTTGGGTTCGGAACCCGGCCTTCGATTGCGCTTCGTGGGGTGACTCCCGGGAGTGTTCGTCCGCTGAACGACTGGTCGACACTCTCGATGACGCGCATCCCCATGGGCCACGAAATCGCGGTTTCGGCCCTTCAGATGGTGATGGCGATGGCAACAGTCGCCAACGACGGTCAGCGAATGAAGCCCCAACTGGTTCATTCGGTTCGAAGCCAGGACGGCCAGGTTTTATGGCGGTACCAGCCGAAGGTGGTGGATCAGCCCATCGGCCCAGAGACGGCTGCGATGATGAGAAGGGCGCTTGCGGGCGTGGTGGAGCGCGGAACCGCTCGGCGTGCACGGCTGGATGGATATCGTGCGGGCGGCAAGACCGGGACTGCGCAGTACGCGGAGAACGGGGTTTACCCCCCCGGTCTTTGGACGTCGAGTTTTGTCGGGTTCGCTCCGGTCGAGGATCCCGTGGTGTCGGTGATCGTCGTCGTGGACCGGCCGAAGGGGGACTACTACGGGGGAACTGTTGCGGCCCCTGTATTCAAAGAGATCACGGAGAAGATCTTGGAGTATTACCAGGTGCCGCGGAGGAGTTTGGCTCCGGCCGGAGCCGATCTTGCCGGGGCTTCTCCCATACTGGACTGAGCGCAGAGTGGGTGCGTTGGAAGGTGCAACCCGATATGGGCATCGGAAACAAAGGGGTGGATGATGAAGCTCGCGAAGAAAATGACGAAAGGAATCGGCTCCCTACTGGCGTCGATCAATCCCAAACAGATTCTGGGCATGGTCCAGAACCGCTGTTGGACGGGTGTTGCCTGTACGCCTGGATCGGTACGGCAGGGCGCGGCCTTTTTTGCCATGGACCCCGAGGATACGGCATCGATTGAGGAGGCGATCGAGGCGGGTGCCACTGCCATCGTTTCGACCACCGGCGATTGGTCGGCCAGGGGTGTCCTGACGCTTTGGGTCGCGGACGTGTCGGAGGCGCTGATGAGGGCGAGTGCCGAGTTTTACGCGCATCCGGAGCGTACGCTTTCGGTCGTTGCGGTGGTAGGGGGACATGACAGCGGGATCATTTCGCACCACACGGCACAACTCCTCCATGCGAGCGGAGTCTCGACCGCGATGGTGGGCAAGAAATTCCACAGGATCGCCGGTCGGGAGATTCCGGCCGCGCCGCTCACCCGACAGATACCGGAATATTTCCAGCTCTTTTCGATGGCCCAGCGGGAGGGTTGTCGTGCGGCGGTGATTGAATGGACTTGGGACGACCTGGATGCTGGCGAGGCGCTCGCCATTGATGCCGACGTGGCCGTCCTGGGCGAGTGGAGTACGGGACGGACGGGTGTGACCCCGACGGAATCGCAAATTGCGGCGACGGTTCGTTGGATTGAGCGCAGTCACATCCAGACCTTGGTCTGTCCGGCGGACGATCTCTTCGTACGCAAGTTATCGGATCGTTTACCGGAAGGGATTTCGCTTCTGACGTATGGGCAAGACTGCAGCGGCGATGTGGTGGCCGAGAAGCTTGTGGACCATGGGATGAACTGTGCCTTTCGGTTGCGATGTCGTCTGGGTGCGTTTCGCATCGAGTTGCCTCTTCCTTCCGGGTCCAACCTGAAGCCGGTTCTGGGGGCCACCGGCGTGGCGGTTGTCCGGGGGGCCGGGGCGCAGACCATTCATCGCGCACTGGAGCAGCTGGAGACGACTCCTGGATACCTGGAGCGGGT
>CALLYA010000222.1 GCA_937875495.1 uncultured Verrucomicrobiota bacterium | reverse complement strand
TCCCAATACACCTCTGCGCCCTCTGCGATCTCTGCGGGATACCTCCCCATCCGGAGACCTTTTCGGATAACCTCTAGCTGGAGAGACGCGCCTTTTCGGACGGGCTCGACCACGCTTCACTGGGCGGTAGGCTCCTTCCCATGGCCCAAATACAATTAGCTTTGACTTCAGCCATCCATTTCTTTATGCCAGGGAATCAAACCATGGTTGCCGAGGGCTTCCTTGATCCGGCTTATGCGTGGGAGATGATGACGCTATGACACAAGAAAACTCATCCAATAAGGTTTCAAGACGACACTTTCTGAAAGGCTCCACCCTCCTTGGTGCGGCTGCGCTCACCTCTTTCGGGGAATCCTTCGTGCACGCCGCGAGCAGTGACGAATTGCGCGTGGGATTGCTCGGGTGCGGCGGCCGTGGGACCGGTGCCGCCTTCAACATTCTGGAGGCCGATCCTCACGCCAAGATCGTCACGCTTGGTGATGCATTCGAAGACCAGCTCTCCAACAGCCTTCGAAATCTGAAGAAGAGCTTCGAGGACCGGGTGGATGTCCCTGCGGACCGTCAATTCGTCGGACTCGATGCGTACAAAGAGGTGGTCAAGAACTGCGACGTCGTTCTACTGGCCAGCCCCCCGGGATTCCGCCCCATGCAGATCGAGGCGGCGGTCGAAGCGGGGGTGCACATCTTTGCCGAGAAACCGTTCGCGACCGATGCTCCCGGCCTGCGGCGTGCACTCGAGGCCAGCAAGAAGGCCAAGGCCAAGAATCTCACCCTGGTTTCAGGGTTTTGCTACCGCTATGAGGCGGCCAAGATCGCCACATTCGAACAGATCTTCAACGGCGCGATCGGCGACATTGTGGCCCTGCAGTGCACCTACAACGCGGGTACCCTATGGCATCGCGGCAGGCAGGATCAATGGACCGATCTGGAATGGCAGATGCGCAACTGGCTCTATTTCGCCTGGTTGAGTGGGGATCACGTCGTCGAACAGAGCTGCCACTCGCTCGACAAACTGCTCTGGGCCATGGGCGATGTCGCCCCCAGTCGCGTCACTGCAAGCGGTGGACGCATTCAGCGCACCGACGCGAAGTACGGCGACATCTATGACCACTTCAACAGTGCGCTGGAATGGGATAACGGAATTCGTGGATTCCACTCCTGCCGACAGCTCGGCGGCAGCGACACCAATGTCTCCGATTTCATCCTGGGCACCAAGGGCCAAGCCGCGATCATGGCGCATCGAATCTCCGGGGCGACGGACTGGCGGTTCGAAGGCGAGAACGAGAATATGTACGTCTCCGAGATGCGCGCCCTCTCGCGTGCCATCCGTGAGAACGAGACCATCAACGACGGGCAGCGTGCGTGCGAAAGTACGTTGACCGCCCTGATGGTGCGCAACTCGGCCTACACCGGTAAGGTTGTCACCCGCGAGCAGATGCTCAATTCGCAAGTTGATCTGATGCCCAAGAGCCTCGAGTGGGGACCGCTTGAGGTCCGCCCGGTTCCGATTCCCGGGATGCCTTCGGCCTATCTCGACCCGGCTAAAGGCCTGCTCTGATTCTCCTTCCTAGATCCCGTTTCAGCCCCGTCCCGCCTGGCGCGGTGACGGGGCTTTCTACCCTTTAAGACCATCCTTCGCCCACGACCGGTGGTACAGTGGATTGCGTGGACATGTCCACACGCCATCCGATCGTCGGGACGGATCACCCAATCACCCAATCTCAGCACGTGCCCACATCCAATCCTCCCATTCCACGGGATTTGGTCTTCCGGGCAGGCTGGCGCATCCTCGTGATCGTCGGGATCGTCATCCTGTTCCGAACCACGCCTTTGCGGATATTTACTTCGCTCGACCAAATCGTTGCCTGGGTCGAAATCGCACGCGCCGATCCCGCGCTTCGATGGGGATATTTTCTGGTTTTCCCGTTTGTGATTCTGGCCATCCCCATTGCCATTTTTCCCATTATCGGAGGAATCCTCTTCCCATTCTGGATCGCGTTCCCACTCAACATGGCCGCGATCCTGACCGGCGCCATCATCGCCTACTGGATCGGTCGACTCCTCGGTCGGGACGTGATTGCCCCGCTCCTGGGAGCCAAGGCCGGCTCCTTTCGGCAGTTCCAGGCGGAGAAAGGTTTTCGGACCGTGCTCTTGATCCGGTGGATCGGACTCCCACCGTTCCTCATTACCAATTACGCCTTCGGCTTCACCGGATTTGGCTTCTCTCACTACCTGGCGGGAACCGCGATTGGTGTGTTTCCCTGGACGGGCATTACCACCTACATGGCCGGTTCACTCTGGGATGCCGTGCTTGCCGGACATCAGGGCGGAATCCAGGCCGCAGCCAGTCTGTTCCTCCGCGAGGCGTTCTGGGTGTTTGGGGGATTTCTATTGGTCGTGATTCTCGTCTCACGAAAGCTCAAGCGCCCGAAATCGCTTGCGCCCCAAGACCCCGAAAGTTAGAGCCTGTCCGAAAAGGGACGCTCCTTAAGGCGTCACCACCAGACAATGGCTTCTGATCAGTCAGATCATTGCATAAATCGGGGTCGGGGTCGGAATTGGGATCGGAATCGATTCCTTTGCTGGTTGGCGCATTGCCCTCATGGACCGCTCAAACTTCGCTG
>CALLYA010000221.1 GCA_937875495.1 uncultured Verrucomicrobiota bacterium | reverse complement strand
GAGAGCCTCCGCCGGCTGCAAGAAATCCATTTTTCAACCACAGATTCACACAGATTCACACAGATGTTTTTTCTGATCTGTGTCCATCTGTGTCCATCTGTGGTTCACTCTGCGGGAGTCCTCCCCATCGGCGCCTGCGACCCCAATACGGTTTCCGCACGGGCACTTCCCATCGAGTCAGCCGCAGCCCCCTCGAGACAGGCTTCGATCAGTGCGATCAGCCGCACGCGCGCCTGATTCGACCCATCCATTAACGGGGTCGCCACCTGATACGTCCTCCAGGAAGACCCCTGTCTCCAAACCCTGCGAAACAACAAAAAACTCCCGGTCGAGACCTCGGAATTGCTGTACCACACCGCAACCAGACATGGGATTCCACCGATCTGAGCCTCGATCTCAGTGACGGAATACCGAGTCCCGGAGATCAGATAGTCGGCGAGGTACTCCGCCTGAATAACCGCGCCCGAGGTACGCAGGCAATGGCTCGCGGGGTGGATCTCGTGAATATCAGTGCCGCAATCCACATCAAGCACAGCGAAGGCAGTGGTGTCATCGGCGAAATGAAACTGCCTGGCGTGACTGCGGGCAAAAAACCGTCGCTGCTCATCACTCAACGCAATCTCCCGCCCGATAAAGCCCCCGAAACGCAGGCGAGCGAACTCAGGAAGCAATGCCGGCGCGGTTTCCCCCCGCCCGCCGGCCTGAGTCAGAAGCAGCAGGACTACACCAACCGCCGCCAAAAAGAAGAAGCTGCCCCGCTGCAACCGCATATAACCCAACCGCTGCATGCCCCCCCATCCCAGCAGCAATCCCGCAAAAACGAATTTCACGGCCAGCGCGCTCCCACCTTGGAGCGACAACAGGTAGCTCAGCCAATAGGTCGTGCTGGTCACACCCAACAGAAGAAGCCCCAATGCTGGGACCCATCGGATCGCTCGATTCCAACCGCACACCATCCAAAGGACGCTCCACCATAGCAGCGCAGCCCCGAGAATTGTCACAGCGTGGATCTCATACACAAACCACGCCGCAGCGACAATGGGCACCAGAAGCGCCACGGCCAAAAGGGCTATTGGATCCCATCCGCGCTCCTCGCCGCCCGGCTTTTCGGTCCACGCCAAGACACCCGCCACAATCGCGAGAAAGATAAAAACCCCATCGAACCGGTCCAGCGGGGAATCGCGCCAGGCCCTGGCCATGTATGGGATGTGGTAGAGATAGGGGAGACCGAAAAGAAAGACCGAAAGCTGGCGGAGCCATTGCTTGTTCATCGTTGCGGTTCCTTGGGCGTCGAACTCTCCGGAAAGGCGAATCCGGCCAGGAAAAGAAAGGCGATGCATAGAATCACCTGCAGCAGTCCGAGTCCGTTGTGCCAATGCCCAACCAAGACCCCATCCCCAATGCTTTTGAACAAAAGGACCGTCGCAAAAAGCCGAATGGCATTGGCGGCAATGATAGCCGGCAGTAGTGAAAAGAAATGGAAGACCTTCCAGAGCAGTCGCCGAGGGAAGAGTTGTACCAGAACGAAGGCGATCAGCAAAATCGCTTCCAATTGGCGAATGCCGCTGCATGCGTCGGTAATCGCCATGTCCAATCCCGACAAATGAATCGTGGTGAGCGTATGCGAGACCTCAACCCCGACCAGGCCCAGCACTCGGACCGATAGCCAGGTCGCGCTCAGTCGCAATGGGTAGCTCAACGCAAGCAGAAGTTGCTCCCGAAAGGGAACGACCAGGATGCCAAGGAAACATGGGACGGCGATCCAACCCGCGGCCTGCCTGCCTCGGCTTCGGCAGACCACTCCGAGCAGAAGTGCCCATGCGGCCAACCCCCGCCAAACCGGATGCCCCCAGCGCGTCCCCAGTGCAATCGCCAATACCGCACCTGCAATCAGCACCCAGGAAAGCGCACGATCTCCGGCATCCACGGCCGAGACGCCTCCAGCCCCGTTCGAGATCACCCGGCCAATGGCCTGGACCATCATGCCCGCAACAAGCAAAAGCAGGCACAACGCACCGGCAATCTCCGAACCAATATGCAACGAGGCCTGCGCTACGCTATACCCCAAAACCAACAGACCGATCACAATCAACGGTGCGTTCACCGCAAGTCGCCCGCCCCACGCCTGCTTCTGCATCATACCCCAGCCCCTCTGTTCCGGGTTGCCGCATCGATCTTGTCCATGTGCTCCCTCGCCACTGCAGACTCAGGCTCATAGATCAGCAGATGTCGGCAGTAATCGATACATTGCGTGACGCGTCCATCCCGGAATGAGGTCCGAATCAATTCCTCAATCGCATCCTTCCAGATCTCAAAGGCCTCCTTCGGCACCTCCGCACGGTAATTGGGGAGATTCAATACCTCCAGCACACGCCCGTACTCTCCTGCCTCCTTGAGCTGCCGAGCGAAAGCAAGACGGACCACTCCGGCGTTCGGATCGACTTCAAATGCCTGACGCGCATACACCATCGCCTCCCCGTGCTCCCCTCGGGCGGCATGAATCCCGGCCAGATTACTCAGGATTAAGCCCTTGAGCGGGAAAATCGGCAGGAGCTTCTGGTACCGCGCAATCGCCGCATCCCCACGGTTGTGAGAAGCCAATAGATAAGCCGATCGAAAAAGGAGTTCCGCATTCTCAAAATTCGTACGCTCCAACAGATCCAATGCCTCGGCGGTCTTGCCATCGAGCATCAGGACCTCCGCCTCAATCGCAGGCATAAACTCACGATAGCCCTCAGCCTCGAAGGCGCCCAGACGCTCCGCCAGATCCAGCAGATCCGAGCGACGCCCCTGGCCGACGCAGAATTCGAGATAGCGTTCAAGCAGCGCCAGGTTGCCAGGCGCCTTCTCCAGGACCGTCCGAAAATCAGCTGCCGCCTCGTCAAACCGTCCAAGCTGAGAGAGTGCGAGCGAGCGGATCAGGTCGATCCCGGACTGCTCCATCGGCCCGACCTTGAGACAGCGATCCGCAAAGCCCAGCGATTGCAGCGGTTGACGATTGTGCAGATAGTACTCCGCAGCAGCTTGAAGCAACAACGGATCCTCAGGAAACTGCCGCACCGCCGCCTCCACTTCCGAACCGGTCAACGTTCGGCGATTCATGCGGTCCTGTATGACGATCTGAGTCAGCCAGGGATCGGTATCCTGTGGGGTTCGCAGCAGGCCCGCCATCGCCGCGACCGCTGCATGATCATCCCGCTCCGCACTGCTCCTCAGATAGTCGAATGCGAGCATCCGCACCCGCTCCTCGAAGTCCAGAAAAGGCCGATCCATCCGAAAGAAAGCACGTGCAATTTTTTCGACCTCACCGGTCGCCTGGGCATGCACAGCGGCCTGCATCCGCATCAGCATCACCATCGGCGTGCGCAATCGCCCACTGACATTGCCCAAGGCCGCGTTCAGGCCTGAGAAATCGTGATCGAGAAAGGCATTCAGGGCGTCGAAATAGAAACCTGTCTCCATTGCCAACCGATGACCGGTCATGAATTTTTTGCCCATCGCTTCCAGCTTTGCGCGCTGTCCCGTAACCGCGTAGAGATCCCCGAGAATCACGGCGGTGCTCGGACTCGGACGCGTCTGGAAATGATCCTCATAGAGGGCTATGGCTTCATTGAACTTTCCGGTCTGAAAATAGTAGTCCGCCAACAACGGCCCACCCACAAACGGGTTCGCCCTCGCCCCCATTTGGAACAACGCCTCCCAATCGGGGAGGTCATCCTTCAACCCATTCCGCGCCAGAAATTCCGCCGTGGCGACCACCGCCTCAAAGGCGACAAACGGGTCCTCAGAGTCCAGGAACAACCGCAGCTTCTGAATCCGATCGGACTCCGAACTCGCTTCCAACTCAAGCTGCACGGAAAGCCATCGTCCGAGCGCAGTTTGAAGCACCACCGATGTCCGATCCGAGAGCTTCTGCAACCGCTGCGTGAGGAAGCTCGTCCGCTGCGTCTGGAGAGCCGCATAGAGGTAGGCCGCCTCCAGATCTGCATCCAGGGACTGCCCGTGCGATTCCATCCAGGCCAGTGCGGAAAAGAGCCCGGTAAAATTCCGGCTCTGCATCTGGGCCCGGATCAGGCTTCGATTGTATTCAGGCTTCTCTGCATTCAGCTGTTCCGCTCTCTGCCAATAGCTGGCTTCGGATGGCCAATCGCCTCGCAAACCCGAGATTTTAGCCAGATGCACCACCGCATCCTCATTGTCAGGATCGGTGAGGAGTACCTCCTCAAACCCCCTGCGCGCGGCTTCCCAATCGTTGCGCTCAAATGCCTCGACCGCCTCCTTGAATCGAGCCGTCCGACGATGTGAACGAAGAGTGAGCAAACCAACGCCCAAGAGCGAAATGCTCAGGATACTCAGAATCGCCACCAAGCCGATGGCCTTCATTCGAGTTGACCTATCCATCCGAGTACACACCTTCCTCTCTGTCGCGCGCCCGCCGGCTGAATCGCATGTGGTAATGCCCCATGACAAAAAAAGACCGACAGTTCAAGCTGAACCGCCGGTCCCAGGCTCTATCCATCCGTGCCGATACGGATCGTCATCAGGCTGCCACTGGTTGACGCCTGCGAAAGAAAAGAAAGCCCGCTATCGCAATCGCGCCGACCAGGAGGACCACGATCGGACCGGGCAACGGCTGCCCGCTGGTACGCGTCGAAAAGGCGAGGTCGAGCGTCCCGTCGTAGCTTGAAGCGCCGAACTCCATCCGGTGATAGAGATCCACACCGTACTCTTCGTTGTACCCCTGGACATTGCCGCCGTTGTTGTTCGGTGCGGCGCTGCCCGAAATCGCCTCGAAGGCGTACGCATTGCCGCTCGGACCGTTGACGAAGGTGATCACCTGGCCGACGTCAAAGGTGCCGACGGCGACCTGGGGCGTCTCCCCCCCGAGCAGCTGCTGGGTCGCCTGGCCTAGTTGTTCACTCAGATCAAAGTATTGAAGACCTTCTTCACCCGACACGAGGTACCCGAACTCCGTCCCCGCCGCATCCGGCGTGGTCAGCCCATTTTCATACTGACCACGATTTCTCAATGCCCCGAGACTGTTGGCCAATAGCGTGAAAGAGAGCTCCCCCGCCTGGGTTACCGTATAGGTATTGTAAGCGCTGTTGCTGTTACCGGACCCAACACGTGTGTTCGTGAAAAATGCACCGCTGAGGTCGGCATCCACGACCTCGCCCTCGGTTCCATCAATCGTGTAGACTTCGTAGTTGCGCCGGTCGCTCTGGCGACTTGCCATCTCCTGCGCCCACACAGGAAAGGCCGTCCCAACAACCAATAACGCACTTGCAACAAGCAAAAGAACCTGTTTCATCCAACCCTCTTCTATGGATTTGACCGCCTCGCATCAACCCATTTGATGGAGCCCCAGCCATAGTATAAGAGTGTACTTGAATTTTTCGGCCTGACAAGTTCGATAACCGACCGGGAGGTCAGTCCCCTGAGGATTCGACAGGTTGTAGGAACCGCGGAACAGTGAAGAAAAATTCACTGCCGACACCCGGCTCGCTCTGAAGTCCGATCGTTCCATCATGAGCTTCAATCGCCAGCTTACAGAAGGTCAGTCCCAGCCCCGAAGAGTATTTGACGCCCTCCTCTCTCGTCGCCACCTGACCGAACTTTTCAAAGATCAGGCGGTGATAGCGCTCCGGGATCCCACGCCCATGGTCGCGTACCGATGCACTCACCGTCTTCTCCTCGGTTCGGATGCACACCTCAATCCTTCCATTCTCCAGCGAGAACTTGATCGCGTTGCTGATCAGATTGCATAGGACCCGCTGGATGATGATCGGATCGACACACGCCTCGCCTGCATCACTGCGATCCTCCACTAGGTGAACCACCACATTCTCCCACTTCGCTTGCATCGAGGTGTCCCGAATCGCCTCCTGCGCAATCGCCCGAAGCGAAGTGGTTTGGAGATGCAGCGGCATCTTCCCCGACTCCAATCGGCTGATATCCAAGAGCGCATTGACCATGCGGGTCAGCTCGTTGGTCGCACTCTGTGCCATGTCGAGCGTTGGATCCTTGAGCTCGTCAGAACAGTCGAGCGGCCGCAACAACTCAATCGCCCCGGAAATCGCCGAAAGCGGATTGCGCATGTCGTGAATCACCATGTGCACAAGATTGTCACGTAATGACTCCAATTCCTTGAGCCGGCTCAGCGCCTCCTGCAGCGCGACCTGCTGACGGCGCACCCGCAGATGAGTCTCAATTCGTGCCCTGACCTCTTCGAATTGGAACGGTTTGGTGACATAATCCAATCCACCCGCGGCAAAGGCCTTGACCTTGTCGCTGATATCCGACAACGCGCTGATAAATAGAACAGGGATCTGCTGCAGCGGCGGTGCGGCCTTGAGCCGGCTACAAACCTCAAACCCGCTCATCACAGGCATATTGATATCCAGCAATATGAGATCCGGGAGGTTTTTTTCTAATGCCTTCAGTGCCAAGTCTCCACTGGGAAATGATAATACCCGATATCCACACCCGGTCAGCATGTCGTCCAATAGCTTCAGATTCGCCGGAGTGTCATCCACAACCATGATCACCCCGCGGTTTTGATCCTCACCCAGCTCCATAATCCAACAAATCCTTTCCCTGCGATGGCTTTTCCTGCATGCATCCAATTACTTCCAGAACGCCACCCGAGAATCAATCCTAATATTCAAATCTCTCGAAGTAACTTGAGCCACCCAAAGGCGGGGAAGTGGAAAGGAATACAGGAAAGACGCGAAGACGGAGATGGAGAAGTTTGCATGCGGGGTATGAGGCGATTCCTTCAACTGCCTTGGTCTGCAGGAAACAGTATATCTATTAATCCCCCAAAAGGTTTGGATCAAGCCATTGCCCCTGCCCACCCCATCACCAACCCGAAAACGCCACCGCGCCACCGCGCCTCTGCGCGAGGCAGCCGGATCCGGATGGGGAGGACGCCCGCAGAGATGGCTCCAACTTCACCGCTGGGTTATGTCAGCACCATAACAACACGATTGCACGACCCGGTTCTCCGGGTCCCAATCCCATTACGCATCCTTGCGATACCGAGACCGATAGCGACCCCGACCCCGAGCTTGCTTCGCCATGGACCTTTTCGGATATCCTCGAGCTCTGCCCAGAAACGTACACGTACACAGCGAAGCGGTACACGTACACGTACACGATGAT
>CALLYA010000220.1 GCA_937875495.1 uncultured Verrucomicrobiota bacterium | reverse complement strand
ACTCGCGCGAAGCGCTCTGGGGCTGACCTCCGACCTCTGACCTCCGACCTCGCGCAGGGCCTCAGCTCCTGCGCCGCGGCACGCGGAGTCGTGCCGCGAAACTGGAGGGCCGTTGTGGGCGTGTGAACATTCGAGCGGTGGAGCGGTGACGGGTTTGTGAACGTTTGTGTGCTGCGATTCCACGCCGAATCGTGGTTCCCATCGATTCCGATACCGCCCCCGATTCCCATATTTCTGCATCTGCGGACCACTGACGACCTCGAGCTAGAGGCTATCCGAAAACCCCTTTGGGTCAGAACGACAGGTCGCTGGGGCCGGATGGGGAGGTCTCCCGCAGAGATCGCAGAGGGCGCAGAGGATGACAGAGATGCGGAATTGCAGACACATCGGAGCTGTTTACTCCAACAGCTTTGGTCAGTTAGTGGGAATATTCTCTTAAAATTGGTTAGATGGACCACCGCATTGGACCTCACCCGCCCTCACGGCCTGGTCGAAAACGCCACCGCGCCCTCTGCGGGAGGCTCTCCGGATGGGCTTAGGGAGGGCAGGTTGGAAGCGGCGGCCTTTTCGGACGACCTCGAGCTATTGCTGGTTCGGTTGTGGCGGGCAGATTTGGTATTCTCGAAGGGGGCAGCCACCGATCAGGTGCTCCTGAATAATCCGTTCCAAAACTGCGGGTGTGCAGGAGTGGTACCAGACTTGATCCGGGTAAACGACAGCGATGGGGCCCTGCTGGCAGATCCGCAGGCAATTGGCCTTGGTGCGCATGACCTGTGGATTGGCCCCGCTGGTTAGACCCAGCTGGTGAAGGCGGAGTTTGAGGAACTCCCATGACTCCAGTCCCCTCTCTTTGGTGCAGCATTTGGGTTTGGTCTGATCACAACAGAGAAAGATGTGACGGATGCCCCGGTCGACGCCGATTCGTCGACCGATGGCATGGAGCGCTGCTGCGGCTGAACCTTGGGTTGATTCCGGCAATTCGTTCATTGGGTCTGCCTTTGTCGATGCGTCCTGGGAAAACCAGAATTCCCGCAGGCCGGGTTCGTCCATGTCCGTTTTTGAGGGGGAATTTGAGGGGGAAAGGGAATGGAAAGATTGCTTCCTCCGGAGTTCTTCTGCAATATAGCGCGCATTCAGTACCTAAAGGGATGATTTTCGTCCCCGGAGAGACCAGGGCGATTCCGCTCAGAGCTCTCTGTCTGGGTTGCAGAGGGGAGAAAGACTCGAGGGAAGGAGGCCGTGGATACCGTGAAACAGTGGATGAAAACATCCTACATGGGAATCGTATTGCCGGCCGTCATGGGGCTCCTGGTGGGGGCCGGCGGGTATACCTTTTATTTCGCGCACGGTTGGTCCTACCTGTCCAACGACCCCGCCGCCTGCGTCAACTGCCACATCATGCGGGACGTCTACGACGGTTGGTCCAAGGCCAGCCACCATGCGGTCGCGGTCTGCAACGACTGCCATGTTCCGAAGGATTTCTTTGGAAAATACCTGAGCAAAGGCCTGAATGGGTACCATCACTCGAAGGCCTTTACCCTAGGTGGTTTCCATGAGCCGATCATGATCAAGCCGCACAACAGCGCAATCCTGGAGGACAACTGTCTGCGGTGCCATGAGCAGGCCGTGTCGCTGATCGCCCATGACGGACTTTTGGAATCGGGCGAATGGAACTGCGTGCATTGTCATCAATCGGTTGGGCACGGGCCACGGAAATAAAATTTCAGGAGGGGAACGATGTCTGAGAATCAATCGTCGGAGAGGGGAGCGATCAACAACCGTTGGCTTCCGTGGGTCTTATTCTTTGCGGTGGCCCTGGTCACCATTGCCGTATTGGCGTTGTTGAGCAATATCCACACCCGCAAAGCGGAAGGGCGACAGGTCGTCTTTCAACTGGTCGAGCTGGGAGAGGACACCGTAGATCCTAAGATATGGGCCCAGAATTTCCCGCGTCAGTACGATTCATACATTCGTACCGTCGACGTGGAGCGGACGCGTCACGGAGGGAGTGACGCGTTTCAGAAGCTCGATGAGTTTCCCCGCTGGAAAGAGATCTTTGCCGGGTACGCCTTCGGGGTCGATTATCGCGAAGAGCGTGGTCACGCCTACATGCTGCAGGATCAGCGTGAAACGGTTCGGGTGACTCAGTTTTCCCAGCCCGGCGCCTGCTTGCACTGTCACGCATCCGACATCCCCGCCTATCGTCAGGTGGGGTTGGAACATGGCGCCGAGGGGACGTTGCAAGATCCGTTCGAGTCGGAGACTGCACGCGAACAGCTGATGAAGGGGTTTGAAGTGGTCTGTGCCATGCCGCTGGCGGAGGCGACCGAGCTGGTGGAACATCCTGTGGCCTGCATCGATTGTCACGATCCGAATACCATGCAGTTGCGGGTGACGCGCCCCGCCTTTTTAAACGGAATCGACGTCTTGGCGCGCAGTTCCGATCCGTTGCCGCACTTGCCCAGCATCGAACGCTGGCGCAAGGGTGACCGCTCAGAGGCATACAATCCGAATCAACTGGCCACCCGGCAAGAGATGCGTTCCCTCGCCTGTGCCCAATGCCATGTGGAGTACTACTTCAAAGGCGAGGGCAAATTGCTGACCTACCCCTGGCACAACGGCCTGCAGGCCGAGGAGTCCGAGGCCTACTATGACGAGCAGGGGTTCAAGGATTGGACTCACGCCCGCACGGGCGCGCCGGTTCTGAAGGCGCAGCACCCGGAGTTTGAATTCTGGAGTCAAGGGATTCATGCCCGAAGTGGGGTTTCCTGTGCGGATTGCCACATGCCCTACATCCGTGAGGGTGCCGTGAAGGTGAGCAGTCATCATGTGCGAAGTCCGCTCTTGAACGTTGCGAATAGTTGCCAGACCTGCCATCGCTACCCCGAGGAGGAGTTGATCGCGCGGGCCGAGGGGATTCAGGACAAGACCAAGGAGATGATGGACCGTGCGGAGATAGCCGTTGTTGCACTGATCGAGCGGATAGAGACCGCCATGGCAGCGGGAGTTGCCGAGACCCTTCTGAATCAAGCACGGGACTTTCAGCGTAAGGCTCAGTGGCGCCTGGACTATGTGGCTGCCGAAAACTCATTGGGCTTCCACGCCGACCAGGAGGCTGCACGACTTTTAGGCACGGCGATCGATTTGGCGCGTCAGGGGGAGATTGCCCTATTGAACGGCGTGCCTGCCGAGGCTGAAACCAACGGAGGTGAGCAATGACGGATTCGAGCGGATTGGACCAACCGCAGGCATATATAGGGCTGGTGGAATACCAGGAAGGCTCGGTGGTAAGCCGGACCCTGGTCAAGAAATCGGTCGGTACGGTGACGGCCTTTGCCTTCGACCAAGGCCAAGGTCTAAGCGAGCATTCTGCACCCTACGACGCGTTGGTATTTGTCCTGGAGGGCACCGCCGAGATCAAGCTCGCCGGGGTGCCCCACAGCGTAAAGGGGGGCGAGGTCCTCCGGCTGCCGGCCGGTATCCCGCATGCCCTGCACGCGATCGAGCGATTCAAGATGCTGCTGGTCATGATCCGCGGCTGACGGGGGCTGCACAGACTTCACGAAGGCGGTTCGCGGCCGGCTCCTGCCGGTCCGTACCGCCTTTTTGTCGGGTCCACGCTTCCGGTTTCGCTCGCGCACCAATTCGGATTCTGAACCTGTTTCCCTCAATGATGGTGGTGACGATGAAACGCCTTCTCGCTTTGGCTTGCTTTGCCCTCCTCTGTGGATCTGCGGTTGCTGCAGGCGAGCGAGAGCCCGTCCGGAAACCCCATCGGCCAACAACGAAAGGTCGCCGGTGCCGGATGGGGAGGACTCCCGCGGAGATCGCAGAGGGCGCAGAGGGGTATTGGGAGGGGGGGGATAAAGATACCTATGAGCTGTTGTCTGCAACCGCCTTGGTCTGCTGAAACGAGGCATCAAATAAATCCCCCAAAAGGTAGGGATCAGAGCCAGGCGCTATCCGAAAAGGTCAATGGCGAAGCAAGCTCGGGGTCGCTATCGGCATCGGTATCGAATGGATGCGTGGTGGGATTCGGACATGGAGAACCGGGTCGTGCAACCGTGATGTTATGGTGCTGACCCAACCCGGTGGTGAAGTTGGAGCGGTCCATGAGGGCCAAGTGCCATACAGGACGGGGAGCGATTCCGATTCCGATACCGACCCCGACCCCGATTAAGACAATGATCTGACGGATCGGCAACCATTGCCTGG
>CALLYA010000219.1 GCA_937875495.1 uncultured Verrucomicrobiota bacterium | reverse complement strand
CGTCCCCGTCGGCTCACACTTTGAATGGGTGGCCGACGGGGACGTCGGCGCTCCCTGGGAATGCGCGGCATGCGCAGTCGTGCCGCGCTGGCGACTTCGGTCACGTTCCCCCGGAACATCCGGTACAGAAGCAACATGCCCGTTGTTTGCGGGTATCGGCGAAGAGGCGAATCGGTTGTCCGTCCCGGCCGCAGTCGATCACGCGCAGGACGGGCGCGAACCTGGCTGCCTGGGGCAGGATCGCGGTCAGGACGTTCTCGGAGGCCTGCTCGAAGAAGGGCTGGTTCAATGCGTGGCCTTCACGGTTGGGCAGGACGGTGAGGTAGAGGATGTCGAGCTCGACGAGATCGTTGAAGAAGTGAGTACCGATGGAGACATCGGGGACGAGATCCTGGTGCATGATCCCGACCTCGACGATGGCGGAGATGTTTTCGATCTCGCTGAAATTGACGGGTATACCGAGAGCCGGGGTGGAGGTTCCCCAGCGGCCGGGGCCGATCACCATGATGCTGGTATCCTGGTCGTTGCCGCCCTTGTCGGTCAGGTGTGTGATGCGGCCGATCAGCCGGGCGACTTCATACCGGTCCTGGGTGGAGAGCCGGGAGTATTCCGAGGGCACGACATAGATGATGCGGTCGATCTCGATCGAGGCGCGCGGACCGATGATGGGTCCCCGC
The DNA here is from genome assembly GCA_937875495.1 of uncultured Verrucomicrobiota bacterium. GTDB lineage: Bacteria > Verrucomicrobiota > CALLYA01 > CALLYA01 > CALLYA01 > CALLYA01. The sequence continues at coordinate 6,047 of CALLYA010000219.1, read as the reverse complement.
GTTGCGAAGAGCGTTTCGGTATCGGCGGGGAGATCGCCCAGGGAGATGATGTCCTCCGCCTTCTTGATCTTGACCTGGAACGGGCGGCACTGGACGAGATTGACGGAAAAGCCGCCGTCTTCATTGAGGTTGACGGTGAACTCGACGTCAACGGCATTGCCGTAGGCCAATTCCAGGGCGCGGAGAGCTTCGCGCATGACATGCACGAACTCTTTGCGTTTGAGCAGCGGCGCGAGGTTGGGAATCCATGCTGCGGAGAGGTCCTGGATCCCGCCATAGCGCAGGCGAGCGAGGGTGCCAGGGTCTTGTTCCGCCACATCGGCGATGGGAAAGCCCTCGGGGTGTTCGACCAGTTTTCGGAAGTCCACGCTCTGGAAGCGGTTGGCGGAGAGATCGATCACATCGATTTTGCGCTGTGAGAAGCGCTTGGGATCCTCCTGCACGGTTTGAGGCCGGATATGGGGGGCATTGAGGGCGACGAGGGTGGCGTAGTCATCATCGGTCCGGTTGACGGCCCGGGTGCCGAGGCCGACGACCAGGCGGAGCATGCCTGCTGAGCGGTCGATATCCTTATGCCATGCGTATGCGTTGAATGAGAATCCGACGCCGGCGGCGTGGGGCGCCATGTAGGGGCCGAACCGGTTTCCGGAGACGCGCTGGATCAGGAGCGCCATCTGTTCGTCCTGTTCGAGCAAACCGCGTTTGGATCGGTAGATGAGTGCGTCCTCGCTGAGTGAGCTGGCATAGACTTGGCGAACGGCGTCGACGAAGGCCTCCAGGCGCTGACTGGGCGTGCCCTGATTGGCGCAGAAAAAGCTCTCGTACTTGCCGGAGAAGGCATTGCCGTAATTATCCTCCAGGAGACTACTGGAGCGGACGATCAGGGGGGACTGACCGAAGTAGTCGAGCAATTCCTCGAACTGTTGGGTGACGGTTTCGGTGAACTGCCCGTCAATGACCCGTTCGCGCGCGGTTTTAGCGTTATCGAGGCGCTCTTCCAGCGTGGTGCCATGGCGCAGCCACCAGCAGTTGTTACGGACGAGGTGGGTGTAGAAGACATCGGACCCGACGAAGAAGGAATCGTGGGGTTCGAGAACGGCCTGTGCGGCGGGGCAATCCTTCCAGAGCATGGCGCGTGCGAGGAGCATGCCGAGGGCCTTGCCGCCGATGAGTCCGGTGCCGACCATCCGGCCGAGGACCCGGATCAGGTCTTCGAGGGAGAGGTATTTGCGAACGAGGTGATGGAACCGGTCCTCACGGGTGAGGGCCATCCGCATGAGACGGTTGAAGCAGGCATCGATGGCCTCGGGCTCGGCCTCGCCGGCCTTTTGTTGGGTGAGGACCTGTTGGGCTTCGAGGAAATAGGAGCGCCAGGTACCGGGGCGCGAACTGGAGAATTCGAGCCATGGTTGGGGGATCTGGGAGAGGACCTCTGAGATCTCGGAGCTGGATCGGACGGGTTCAAACGTTTCGCCGCGCCACTGATGCAGGGTGAAGATGGTGGGTGAGTAGCGGCCGTCGGATTTTACCGGTTGGACATAGGTCCGGTCGCCGTGGCGGTAAACGTCGATGATGAGCTGGGCGGTGTTATGGATACCGTCGATCGCGGTGGAGGAGTGGCGTTTCTTGCGCAGTGCGAAATAGGCAATGGTATCGAGTGTATACAGGTAGGGACAAACGATCATGAAGAAATTGGCCAGCATACTATCACTGAACCAATCGACGGCGAGATCGGAGAGGCTGTCGAAGAGGTAGAGCGACTCGAGTCCGTGATGACCGATGGCGGAGACGACCTCGGAGACGAACGGTTCGAAGCCGGCGTCGGGACTGATGTTGAGCCGCTGGACCCCTGGGGTGTCCTTGGGTAGCAGTTCGGCGTGACGGGCGAATCGGAAGTAGATCAGTTTGCCCTTATCCCGGATCGACTGACGGACGTATGGCTGGACGAACTCGAGGTAATCCTCGATCGACTCGACCTGAAAGACGACGTTGTCACCGAGCCGAAGGCCTTGCAGGATTTGGTCGAGTCCTGGGAGTCCGGTGCTGGGGAAGGCCGAACTCGGGGTATGTGGCCTGTTCATCACGGACGGCTCCAGTGGTGAGTGCGGGATCCTGGGGGCGATTCGGTCGGGAGCGCCACCGGGGTGGACGGGTTGAGGGCCGCCGCACCCCGGTAGGGTGAAGGAAATATCAGACCACGCCTTGATCGAGCATGGCGTCAGCGACCTTCACGAAGGCGGCGATGTTGGCACCGAGCACGTAGTTTCCGCTCTGGCCATACGCCTCCGCTGCATCGTAGGCGTTCTGGTGGATCCGCTTCATGATGTTGTGCAGCTTGGTATCAACTTCTTCCCGCGACCAGGAGGTAAGGATGGCGTTCTGGCTCATCTCGAGGCCGGAGGTCGCGACACCGCCGGCATTGGCTGCCTTGCCGGGGCCGTAGAGGATCTTCTTCTCCTGGAAGACGTGCACGCCCTCGGGAACCGTCGGCATGTTGGCGCCTTCGGAGACGAGCATGCAGCCGTTGGCGACGAGGGTCCTGGCGTCCTCCTCGTTGATCTCGTTTTGGGTGGCGGATGGGAAGGCGCAATCGCAGGGGATGCCCCAAGGGCGTTTCCCATCGAGATACGTGGAGCCGGGGAAGCGCTCGGTGTATTCGCGGATACGGCCGCGCCGGATGTTCTTGAGTTCCTTGATGAAATCGAGCTTTTCGGCGTCGATGCCGTCGGGATCATGGACAGTCCCGTTGGAGTCGGAGACGGAGACCGCCTTGGCGCCGAACTCGGTCAGCTTCTCGATGGTGTACTGCGCGACATTCCCGGAGCCGGAGACGGTACAGACCTTACCTTCGAGGTTCAGTCCGCGTACGGCGAGCATCTCCTGGGCGAAATAGACGGAGCCGTAACCGGTCGCTTCGGGCCGGACGAGGGAGCCGCCCCAATTGAGCCCCTTACCGGTCAGCACACCGGTGAACTCATTTCGCAGGCGCTTGTACTGCCCGAACATGTAGCCGATCTCGCGTCCGCCGACGCCGATATCCCCTGCGGGGATGTCGGTCTGCGGGCCGATATGCCGGGCGAGCTCGGTCATGAACGACTGACAGAACCGCATGATTTCCTGATCCGATTTACCTTTGGGATCGAAATCGGATCCGCCTTTGCCGCCGCCCATGGGGAGGGTGGTGAGGGCGTTTTTAAAGATCTGTTCGAAGCCGAGGAACTTGAGGATGCTGAGATTGACGCTGGGGTGGAAGCGGATGCCACCCTTATAGGGTCCGATAGCGCTGTTGAATTCGACGCGGTATCCGCGGTTGACCCTGACAGCGCCCTGATCGTCGATCCACGGGACCCGGAAGATGATGGTACGCTCGGGCTCGGTGAGGCGCTCGAGAATGGCGCCCTTTTCGTAGACGGGGTTGCGTTCGAGGACCGGGGTCAATGACTCGAGGACTTCGTGGACTGCTTGAAGAAATTCGGGCTCGCCTGGATTCCTGGCCTGGACTCGCTCTAATACGCTGGAGATATACGACATAAAAGCTCCTTTCGGTTGAGGAATAGGATTAATGGATGCTGTTTGGCATCGCAAATGCACACGTGATTATTTTGAACGAATCAGCTCGATAAAATTAGTTGATTTAATAGTTCTGCCTCATAGAAAAGAGGGGGTATGCCGGGTGGGCGCAGCGGTTGGGTGGAGGCTGTCCGAAAAGGGCAATGGGACCAAGCGATGCACTCCGGATGGGGAGGGGGAGGACTCGCGCAGAGGCGCAGAGGGGAATGAGGAGAGGGGGAAGCGGAACCGCTCTGCAACTGCCTTGGTCACCGGGAAATATATCACCCCGGAGCTAGCCTAAAATAATTGGGGTCAGAGTATGGACCCAACCAACCCCCACGGCCAGGTCGAAAACGCCACCGCGACCTCTGCGGGAGGCGCTCCGGATGGGGATGGGAGGGAAAGCTGCCACCTTTTTGGGCGGGCTCTAGGTGGCGGGCGCGCCGTGGGCGGGCTGGGAATGGCCGTAGGTGGGGGTCGGGCCGCCAGCGGGGCGGGCCCAGCGGACTGCGTTGATGAGGATCCGTTGGATCATCGGATTGTGATAGATCGGGTAGGTCTCGTGTCCGGGGCGGAAGTAGAAGACCTTACCGGAGCCGCGTTGGAAGCAGCAGCCGCTGCGAAAGACCTCGCCGCCTTCGAACCAGCTCACAAAGACGAGTGCATCGGGAGCTGGGATGTCGAAGTGCTCCCCGTACATCTCGGTTTGGGGGAGTTCAATAGCCTCGGGGAGTCCGCCGGCGATCGGGTGGCTGGGATCGACGACCCAGAGGCGTTCGTGCCGGCCGTCCTCACGCCATTTGAGGTCACAGCCGGTCCCCATCAGGCGTCGAAACGGCTTGGAAAAATGGCCGGAGTGCAGGACGACGAGGCCCATGCCTGCCCAGACGCGCTGGATCACGCGCTCGACGACCTCATCATGAACGACGTCATGGGCCATGTGGCCCCACCAGAGGAGCACATCGGTCTGGTCGAGGCGTGCCTGGGTCAGGCCGTGCTCAGGTTCGTCGAGGGTGGCGGTCTCGGCGGAGATATCGGGCGCGTTGTTCAGGGCGGAGGCGATGACTGCATGAATCCCCTCCGGATAGACCTGTGCCACCCTTTCGTTGTTACGCTCGTGTCGGTATTCATTCCAGACGAGGACACGGGTCAGCTGTGTGGTGGTGGTCATGGAGCCGGCTCCCTGGAAATGGTTGGATTATTCGTACGAGCCTTGGCCTGCGGGGGGGACGACAATCCAGAGGATGATGTACACAAGGATCCCAGGGAAGCCTGCGCTGAGCAGGGAAAGGATGACATAGAGCAGTCGAATTCGCGTAGGTGAGCTCCAGCCCAACCACTCTGAGATGCCGGCGCACACGCCTGCGATCATGCGGTTGTTGGAGCGACGCAGCGGATTACTCATGATCGGTAACACCTCTTTCTTGGATTGGGCAATTCATTGGAACCAACGCATCCTCCTTATTTTTCGGGCAATGTGAGACGGCCGTCAATCAGCAATTGGGGCCCCGGACGAGGTCAGAGGTCCGATGTGGGTGATGGGCTAGCGGACGTTTGTCCTGCTGATGGGGGGGGGAGGCCTCCTGCTGAGGCGCAGAGACCGGAGCCCTGGGAGCGCGGGCATCTTGCCCGCATCTTCCTATATAGGTGGGTAGTGTCAATGTGGTTGAGGACGTTGACCCTGCTGATGGGGGGATCCGGATTCCCCTCTCCATCGTTCACGTACACGTTCACTAACACTCCTTCGCATTGCGCATGGCCCGGGAGACCACGGAAGGATTCTTCATGAAGGGGTCAGTATCAAGTATCCCGCTTCGCGCGGCTGTGAACGTGAACAATTGGGCGGATGCGATTTGAGCTTGTTCGGGAAGGGACGCTTTTTCCGGGCCTCTTGGACTCGGATCGGGACTTTCATCGTACTAATGCGGGAGAAGGCCAGGGTGGGGAAGGCCTCGCGTCGGTAGGCTCGAAAACCGCAAAGATATCATAAAACTTGATCTTGATCACAGAACTAATATCCAGCCGGCATTGAGGCGATTGCCCCATTTGGGGGATGATGGCGCTTCGACTCCAGTGGCCTATGGTTTGATCGCCCCTTTGGCATTACCCGAGATTGAGTAATCCTCCCTGTTCCCCGGCGTTTGATCGGCAGAGCGCGGCCCATGCCCGCGATGTGAAACCTGGCCGGAATATGTGGTTGATCTCCTTGCGCATGGCACAATCGAGCAGCCTATTGGCGCTGACCATCAGGGTACGGAAGTTGCCGTTTCGTTGTTCGCACAGCAAGTCGATCATCTCCAAGGTCATAAGGTTGGGGCTGCCAGCCATTCCCATGTGATGCTTGAGGCCATTGCGCAGCTGCTGTGGCTTTCGGATCAGAGCGCAATTATGGGGACAGGCACTCAGGCGAAGACGAGGTTGAAATTTGCTCGAAGAAAAAATCAAAAAGTAGTTGATCCCAATTTGCACATGGTCTATCAATGCCATTGAAGACT
>CALLYA010000218.1 GCA_937875495.1 uncultured Verrucomicrobiota bacterium | reverse complement strand
GTCGATTCAGTCGATTCAGTCGATTCAGTCGATTCAGTCGATTCCGATCCCGATTCCGACAATGATCTGATGGATCGGCAACCCTTTCCAGGAGGCGACCCCTGATTGGGCGCGCTTTTCGGACGGCTTCATGCTAGGAGAACGACTTGGCGAATTCATGGTTCCGAATGGGACGATTGAGGGCCGGCGCAATGAAAATCCTGTATTCCCTGGCTGTTTGGTGTGTGTGTGTGTCCTTCTCGCTCGGCATTTTCATGCAATTCGAGCCGGACCGTCCGAACCGTCTCGAGTTTCCAGAGGTGCTTGCACGGCATATTCGCTTGGACCTGGTGGGCGCACCCACCGAACCATGCATCGACGAACTCGAGGTTTATGGGAGCGAAGCAGTTGTGAATTTGGCCGCCGCCCGAGCGGGGGGGATTGCTTCGGCCTCCTCCTGTCTCCCCGGATATACGATCCACCAGGTACCGCATCTGAACGATGGTTTATACGGCAACTCCCACAGTTGGATCGCGGCGGGAGCCGGATCGCAGTGGGCGCAAATCACGTTTTCTGAGCCGGTATCCGTATCCAGCGTCGTCTTCTCTCGCGACCGCACAGGGGGCTTCCGCGATCGGGTCCCGCGCAAGGTGGAGGTCCGGGTCTCGCTGGACGGCGTGACCTGGGAACGGGTCGCGACCGCGGCGAGTGAGCTCGATCCGCCGGGGAGCGGTGCGGGGGCGGGCGACGACTGGTTGCGCTATGCTTTCGCCTGCGAAGAGGTGAGTTGGAAGCGGTTGGATGACACTGATTATTTGGAGCGTATGCTCCAGCAATATCGGGAAATGATTGACCGATTTGCAGGCCAGGGATGCGAGGTGGAGCGGGAGCGTCAAACCCTGGCCGGCTTCCAGGCGAGAGTGGGAAAACGGCCCAGGGGGGAGCTCCGTGGTGCGCTCGCCTGGGAGGTACGGATGGCCAAACGGCGTCTCTTTTTGAGTGCACCCGAGCTGAGAGATCTGGAGCGCATCTTGTTCGTCAAGCGGCAACCGTATGAACCGTCGCACAATTACAGTGTCATCTTCGACGCCGCGGGCGGACCGGGCGGCGGGGTTTGCATCCTGGACCTGCCCAGGATGGAAGGGCGATTGGCCCCGGAGCGCGCGCGTTTACGGGTCCTGTTCGATGCGGGTCCCGGGGTGGCGCGGGATCCCGTAGCCACGCCGGAGGCGGATACCGTCTATTTTGGTTACCGCGAGGACATGCAGAGTCCGTACCACCTCCAGCGCGTCTCCCTGGCTAAGCCGGGGCGCGCGGTGCAGCTGACTGACGGGCCGTTTCACGACTATTTCCCGTGCGTCCTTCCCGGGGGCGATCTCGCTTTCATCAGCACCCGCTGCCGTGCGCGGTTTCTCTGCTGGCGGCCGCAAGCGTTCGTCCTGTTCCGGAGGGATGCCGAGGGCGGTCAAATTCGGCCGCTGTCGTACGCCAATCTGAGCGAATGGACTCCCTCTCTGATGCGGGATGGTCGGATCTTGTGGATGCGCTCGGAGTATCTGGACAAGGGTGCGGATTTCGGACACACCCTCTGGGCGATCCGGCCGGACGGTGCGCATCCCGAACTGGTCTTCGGGAACAACACGCTCCATTGCTATGCAAACGGCCGGGAGGTACCGGACTCCCGCGAGATCCTCTGCACGCTCGTCTCGCACGGGGGCGATCTCAACGGACCGATCGCGCTGATCGATATGGCTCAGGGTCGGTATGCACCGGAGGCGATCACCTCGATCACGCCGGATGTCCCGCCGCACTATCACATGAGCTGGCCACGCACCCAGTGTTTTCGAGATCCGTACCCGGTCACCCGCGATTATTTCCTATGCAGTCATGCCCCGAGGGACCGTTTCGGAATCTATCTCATCGACCGATTCGGCAATCGAGAACTGCTTTACATCGACGCTGAGATGGGGAGCATGTCGCCTTCGGTCTTGCGGCCTGAGCAAATCCCCTCCCAGATGCCGATCGGCGTGGATCCGGAACTGGCCGAGCAGGGGTTGGGCACGCTGGTACTCAGCAATGTGAATGCGGGTCTGGGCGACGCTGTTGCGCATGACCGCGTTCGGTTTGTTCGGGTGTGCGAGGAGGTGAAATCGCCGCTGGAGCAGCTGGCGGATGGGAGTTATCGGACCGATCACGAGCCGTTTGAAGATTGGTACGCGACCCCGACCCACAGGGTCCGTGGCCCCAATGGGTGGCCCAGCTATGTGGCGAAGGGGGTGCTCGGGATCGTTCCGGTTGAGGCGGACGGGTCTGCTTATTTCAGTGTGCCGGCCGGAAAGGTGATCTACCTGCAGGCCCTGGATGCCGAGTTCAACGAGATCCAGCGGATGCGCAGTGTATTGCAAATGCAGCCGGGGGAGGTCCGCGGCTGCATCGGCTGCCACGAAGATCGGATGTCCGCACCACCGGCGAAGGAGCAGCGGATCCCGCTCGCGCTGCGGAACGTTCCGAAGCGATTGACCCCTCCGGAGTGGGGCGCGGGGCCCTTTGATTACAGCGCGGTCGTGCAACCGGTCTGGGATCGGAACTGCGTGCCGTGTCACGGGCCAGACGATCCCGATGGGATTCAGTTGCAAGCGGCCTTGGATCCTGAGCGCGTACCCGCCTCGTTTCGGACCCTGATCGAGGGTGGATGGGTCCATTACTTCGACTACAACTGGGGGCAGGAGCACGCGAAGGCTGAGCCGATGACCTTCGGCACGTTACAGAGTCCTCTATTCAAACTGCTCGATTCAGACCACTACGCGGTGCAGCTCACGGCCGAGGAGTTACAACGGATCAAGTGCTGGGTGGACCTCAACTGCCCCCTCTGGTCGGATTATCGGTTCCGGCCGGAGCGGCCGGAAGCCTGAGGCCCGCGGGCCTCAGGCGAGGTCGGAGGTCAGAGGTCAGAGGTCAGAGGTCCGCTGTGGCGGTGGGCTCGTGGACGTTGAGCCTGCTGATGGGGGG
>CALLYA010000217.1 GCA_937875495.1 uncultured Verrucomicrobiota bacterium | reverse complement strand
ATCCCGTTCTGTTTTGCACCTGGCCCTCTGAGCACCGCTCAAACTTCACTGCCGATTTGTGTCAGCACCGCAACAATACGGTTTCTCATGTCCGAATCCCCTACCACGTCCATTCGATACCGATACCGATAGTGACCCCGCCCCCGAGCTTGCTTCGCCATTGCCCTTTTCAGACGGACTCTGGTGAGGAATGTCTTGCCACAGAGGTCCACGAGAGGACAGAGGTTTCCCATCTGAAGCACCCCGACTGTCTCGTCGATGACAAAGGGATAAATCTCTCTGTGAACTCTGTGCCCTCTGTGGCTAAATCCGGCCCGATTCGCAGCCTGCCCCCTCCGGTCTGGTGAACAGCAGGCAGGGCAAGCTCCATCATCCCACCCTCAACCGACCTCTTCCCCACCACCCATTACGAACTTGGGTGTTTATTATAAACCCGGTCATCTTGACACCTTGATCAGTAGTCTTAATGTGGTTGTGTTTCACGGCGGCATACGACCTGGGGGAGGGAAATGACCGTATAGAAGGGGGTAATGAAATGTCGGAACATAACGCGCCATTCGCCTGGCTGGAACGTACAGGCGCAGAGGATCTCCCCTTCTCGATCCAGGAAAGCTGCAGCATCGGCCGCGCACCCTCCAACGATATCATTCTGAACAACGCGAATGTATCCCGGCATCACGCGCTCCTGCACACCCAGGATGGGAAGAATTTCTACCTCATCGACCTCGGCAGCAAGAACGGCACTTACCTGAACGGCCGACGTGTGCAGCAGCCATGCCTCGTCCGAGACCATGGCGAGATCTCCATCGGTCCCTTCTGCTTTCATTTTCGACAGCCGAATAAACAGGCGCGCACCCGAAAGAAGACAAGCACCGTCGCCCAGGGGACGCTCCTCGAAATCAAGACATGCCACTGCTGGCTCCTCGTCGGGGACCTCGTCAATTCGACCCTGCTCGCTCGGCAGATCGGGCATGACGAGGCGGTTCAACGCACCGGCGATTGGCTGAGCACATGTAAGTCGCTCATCGAAGCCAACGGCGGCGTTCTCAATAAATTCCTCGGGGATGGCTTCATCGCCTACTGGCCAGATCCGGAGCTTCAGCGCCAGAACCAAATCGTCAACGTCCTCGAGCAGCTCAATCAGGCCCGCAACGCTGATCACCCCGCATTCAGGATCATCCTGCATTTCGGTGAGGTTTCCATGGGCGGAGGCGCTTCGCTCGGCGAGGAAAACCTATGCGGACAAGAGGTCATCTTCGCGTTTCGCATGGAAAAATTGGCGGGCAGCCTCGGCATCCCCTGCATGATCAGTGAGGCGGCACAGTCCCGGCTGACCGCAACCATGCCCACCTTGGAGGCCGGTCGCCACCCGGTCAGCGGGTTCGATGGCGAACACCTCTTCTTTCATTACCACTTCGCCGTGGAGCCCCAGGAAGCACCCTCCATGCCGCACGCACATGCCAATTGAGGCCTCCCATCCACCTGACCGCTATGACCCCGACCTCCATTCATCTCCAACTACCCGACTGGGTTCCTATCCTGCTCGCTCAGAAACCGGCCGTCTTCGGCGACATCGAAGAGCGTATGGCACTGGTCATCGAGCTGGCCCAGCGCAATGTCACAGAGATGACCGGCGGTCCGTTCGGTGCCGCGATCTTTGAATCTCATTCCGGCCGACTCCTCGCCGCGGGCGTCAACCTCGTCGTCCCACAGCATTGCTCGGTGGCACACGCCGAGATGGTGGCCATCATGCTGGCCCAACGCGCCGCGCAAACCTTTGACCTGAGCGCGCCCGGCCTGCCCGCCTGCGAACTGGTCACCAGTACAGAACCGTGCGCCATGTGCATGGGCGCCATCCCATGGTCCGGAGTGCAACGCGTGGTCTGCGGCGCGCGCGACGAAGACGCCCGAGCCGCCGGTTTCGACGAAGGCCACAAACCGCCCGATTGGATCAGCGCCTATCACGCCCGCGGGATCACCGTCATCCGCGACATCCTTCGCACTCAAGCCGCTCAGGTCCTACTCGATTACCCACAAAAGGGCGGTCACCTCTATAATCCCCAACGTGGCTCCGGGAAAGAGGGAACTGAATAGCCGGCCCCCGTCCGAAAAGGCACGCTCCTTCATGCGTCGCCTCCAGGCAATAGTCGCCGATCAGTCAGATCATTGTCTGAATCGGGGTCGGAATCGGGATCGGAATCGGGATCGGAATCGATTCCCGTTCTGGTTGGCATCTGGCACTGATGGACTGCTCAAACTTCGCTGGCGAGTTGTGTC
>CALLYA010000216.1 GCA_937875495.1 uncultured Verrucomicrobiota bacterium | reverse complement strand
GGTGGCGGTTTCGACCTGGTCAAGGGGTAAGTAGGATCATTGTCTTGATCCATGTTTTTAAGGTCAATGGCGAAGCAAGATCGGGGTCGGGGGCGGTATCGGTATCGGTATCGAAAGCGAAGGGGTGAGGAGTCGGAGGCCGTCCGTCCGTTTCATCGTTTGGTGGCTGAAATTTCGGCAACTTTTTCCCTCGCCTTGACTCGGCCGGATGCAGTCGTTAGAGTGTGCCCTCACATTGACGGGGCGTAGCGCAGCCTGGCTAGCGCGCTTGAATGGGGTTCAAGAGGTCGGGAGTTCGAATCTCCCCGCCCCGACCAACGCAAACGCCTGTCGGAGGTTACGCTCCGGCAGGCGCTTTTCTTTTTTTACCGATTGCGTATTTCACGCGGGGCGGGGTTCGAAAAGCGGGGACCTGGAAAGGAGCCGACGCGTATGTCACTGACTCGATTCAGCATCTCATTGGATGCGGACTTGGTCCGCCGATTCGACGCGAAGATCAGTGCAGACCAATGCCCATCGCGTTCGAAGGCCGTTGGCGACCTGATCCGAGCGAGCCTGGTGGAACAGGAGTGGCAAACCGACGACGAAGTTGCCGGCGCTTTGGTCCTGGTCTACGACCACCACAAGTCGGATGTGCTGCAGCGCTTGACGCAACTCCAACACGACCACGGCTCCACGATCATCTCGACGCAGCACATCCACCTCGACCACGACAACTGTCTGGAGATCATAGCCGTTCGTGGTCACCCCAGGCAGCTCTCCCAACTGTTGATGCGCATGAAGGCGGTGAAGGGGATCAAGCACGTCTCACTTGCGGCGGGGACGACCGGGCAGCGATTGCGTTGAGGTGAGGCGGTGCGGAGGGGGGAGGGCAGCCAGAGGCCGTCCGAAAAGAGAATCGCTTTCGCAAGCTGACCTCGCCCATCCGGATTGGGGAGCCTCCCGCGGAGGACGCAGAGGACGCGGTGGCGTTTTCGACCTGGCCATGGGGGGTGGGTAGGCTACATGCTCAGTCTCCTACATTATGGGGAAATAACATCGCTAGAGGTCGTCCGAAAAGGTCCATGGCGAAGCTAGATCGGGGTCGGGGTCGCCATCGGTCTCGGTATCGAAGGGACGCGGGATGGGATTCGGGCATGAGAAACCGGGTATTGCTGTACGGTGGCGACACAACTCGGTAGCAAAGTTTGAGCGGTACATAAGGGCCAGGTGCCAACCAGAACAGGAATCGATTCCGACCCCGACCCCGACCTCCTACTCGTACTCGTACTCGTCTCCGCGCCCTCTGCGCCCTCTGCGGGAGTCCTTCTCAGTCCGGCCATATCGATCTTTCGATGTGGTCCAAAACGGTTTTCGGACGGGCTGCGGCAACCATCGCGCGAGGCGGCGAAGGGAAATAGGGCCGGTCTTGGCGAGAATGCCTGTCGGGCCAGGAGCTTTGTCTCCTCAGCCGGTTTCCTGATCTGCGGTTTCTTTGGTTTCCGCTCCATGACTTTGGGCTGGTAGTGTTACGAAGTTGGTATTAGTGTTATCGGTGGGTTCGTTCTCGTCCCTTTCTTTGCGATGGAGCCGATGACATGAAGTTTCTGTGTAGTTCGATTGGTTGTGCCTGCCTCTTTATTCTGTCCGCTGCACGGACTGAGTCGGTGGCTTTGGAAATGCATGCCGCATTCCAGGCCGTAGACGAGGCCGGGGTTAGCCAATGGAACGGTCCGACGCCGTTTCAGTTGGTGGGGGTGATCCTCAACGCGCCGGAGGAGATGCTCGATACGGCTTGGGCGTCTGAGGCTGAGGCCGATCAAACGATGGGCGCTCAATGGCAGGTCTTCATCCAGGCCGTTGGCATGGAAGACCGGGGAGGGACCGCATGTTGGATGGGTCAGAATTACAGCAGCCTCGGTCCTTGGATCCCCGAGGGACAGGCATACTCTCGAGTGGAGTGGGAGCAGGAGCTGAACCGCCTCGCCTTGGACCCTGCCTCCGGGCATCGCTTTGCCCCTGGGGATCTGGTTCGGGTACATGGCAATAAAAGCCTATTTTACGGTGGCAAGCGAAATGTCAACGAGTCACACAGGGTTGTGGAGGCAAACGATTTTGTCTTTGAACTGATCTCCCCCCGATATGGGCTCCCTGAGGCCGAACCGGTTAGGCTTCGAAAGCTCACGGCCGTGGATGACGGCGATCCCACAACGCATGAGGACCTCTTCGACCCCAGCCGTCAGACCGGTGGTGAGCGCTACCAGGGAATGCGTGTCTGTCTCGAGGGCGTTCGTCTCGCTTCTGAATACTTCGGATCGACTGGCTGGGGGCAGGACAGCTGGGCGGATCGACGTTGCACGGTCACCGATGGCGAAGGGCGTTTCTTCACGCTGCGCATGCCGAGAACAGATCTCGGATCCGTCCCGGCCGGCTGGTTCTCGGCGGTCGGCATCCTGAATCAGGAGTCTGGTTCAGGATCGGATGGTACTTTTGGGTACGAGCTCTTTGTCCAGGAGATCGGTCCAATACTCAGGACTGCCTATGCATCGGGGCACACGATGGTCTATTGGCCGGCGGATTATTCCGGGTACACCCTGGAGAGGGCGGAATCGCTCCTTCCACCGGTCGATTGGATTCCGGTGGATGGGATGTTTCGCAAATTCCTGGTCTGGGAAGATTCGACTGGGCAAGGCTCTTCCGCCGGTTTCTACCGGCTTCGACTGACGGATGGAGACTCTCCCTCCCCTATCTTGGAGGGGGACGCGGAGTCTTTGGCGCCATGAGTCGGCGTGGGATGACTGGGAAAAAGGGCTTCTCGCTGATCGAGATGCTTGTTGTGATCGCCCTGGTCGCGCTCCTGGCTTCGCTTCAACTGCCGGCCCTTATCGGGGCGCGGGAGCGGGCGCGAGTGGCAAAAGTCCATGTCGAGCTGCGGCAGCTCGAGGTCGCGCTGGAGGCCTATCGAGACGACCACACGGCCTATCCGCCGGTGCGTGTCTCTTGCAACACCGCTGATCGCGACCATTGGTGCCAACTGCCGCCGGAACTGGTTGTATCCGGATATCTACCGCCCGGGCGGAGGACCGGTATGGCCTCGGCCATGGCGGATCCATTCCACGCTGATCACACCTACAAATACGCCGCGATCGGGCCGTACTTTCTCAACGGCGCGTTGCAGGAGGAATCCTTTGGAATGTATGTGCCGGATGATTTCCCGGACTGCAAAGCGTTATCCGGCCGGTACTGGGAGGAGCCGGGCGCACCTCTCGCCTGGGTGGTTTGGAGTCTGGGACCAAACCCTTCCGGGGAGAAGGCGCTTCATCCGCGGGCACCGATCTCTGCAAGCACTTGGTATAAGGCTACCGGGGATCACGGTGTGATTGCACGCATCAAACCTCGAAATGGGAGTTCCTTTTCGACGCCATGAAACGGTCCTGGATAGGTCGAGTTCTCATCGGTTCCCTGCTGGTATGGTCCTTATTGGTAGGGTTTGTTCACGGGCAAGCAGTGGTCGTAACGACCACCATGCTCGAGAGCGCAGTACGAGCGTTGGTCGGGGATACGATCCAAGTGGTTCGTCTCCTGCCGCCGGGATCGTGTCCGGGTCACTTTGACCTGGAGCCGAACCAGCTCCGGGGATTGAGCGAGGCGCGGGTGGTGGTCCGCCATCACTTCCAGGCATCGATGGATGCCACTCTTCTGAAGAGCGGGCTATTGCGGGAGCGGATCGCTGTGGTTGAAACTGCCGAGCCGATGACGATCCCATCGCAATACGCGAAAGCCGCTGTGTTTTTGGCGCGGAGACTGACCACGGCATTTCCTGAGCAGGCTTCGAGCATTGGTTTACGGCTCGGTGTGGTACGGGAGATGGCTCGTCTGCGAGAGGACAAGATCAGGGATCGTTGTGCACGATTGTCGGGACGCAAGGTGATTAGTGCGGTGCATCAGGTAGACTTCTGTTCTTGGCTCGGATTGGAGGTTGTCGGGGTCTTTGAATCCGGTGCAGAGGAATCCGCGCGGAATTTGGGACGAGTCGTAGCACTTGCGCGAGCGGGTGGTGCGGAGCTGGTGGTGGGCAATCTGCAGTGGGGAACGCGCCATTTGGAGGCGCTGAGTGAGAACACGAGTTTGCCCGGCGCGATGCTGAGCAGCTTCCCAGTCACGGGAAGGCCTGATGCCTATTGGGATCTCGTGGAGCGCAACGTTGCGGCGCTGTTGCGGGGAATGCCATGAGCCTTGCCTTTGAGCTTTCGGGGGTATCGGTCCGTCGTGGACGAACGGACCTGCTCCAAGACTGTTCCATATCGTTGCCAAGGGGCGGATTCCTCGCTGTTTTGGGTCCCAACGGCGCAGGAAAGAGCACGCTCTTGGGGCTTCTTTCCGCCTCCCAGCGTGCCTCGGCGGGCTGCGTTCGCCTGTTGGGGGCGGAGCCATTTCTTCTCTCCGGTTTGGCTCGTTGCCGATTGCGGAGACGCATTGGTTGGGTGCCCCAACTGCACACGAAGGGTGCTGACGGCGTGCCGTTAACGGTCGGGGAAGTCGTCGAGATGGGACGTGCAGGGGTCCGCGGGTTGGGCCGCCGGCTGACCTCTGGGGATCGTGCGATCTGTGCCGCGGCGATGGAGCAGGTGGCCGTGATGGAGATTGCGCAGCGACCGTTCGGGGTCCTCTCCGGTGGGGAGCAGCGCAAGGTTCAGATTGCGAGGGCGTTGGCACAAGAGCCGGAGCTGCTGTTGTTGGACGAGCCCGCTGGGCATCTGGACTTCTTTTGGCAGGAGGTGATCACCGAGCTGATCGGGCGTCTGTGGCGGGACCTTGGATTGACGGTCGTGATGGTCACGCATGATCCGCGTCACCTCCCCGGCGGGATCACGGCAGCCGCCCTGATGGAGCGTGGGGGTATCATTGCTTTTGGCACGCCTGGGGAGGTGCTACGGTCCCAGCGGCTTTCCGATCTGTATGGCTTGCCGGTTCGGGCCCGGGAAGTCGGAGGCAGGATTGTGGTCTTGCCGGAGGCTGTGCTGTGAGCTGGGTCTATTTGAAGTGGTTTTTGGCTGCGCTTGCGGGTGGGGCGGGCTGTGGCTTGGCGGGCGCGTTTCTGGTGGCGATGAATCTGTCGTTTATGGGTGTGTGTCTTTCCCATGCTGCGCTTGCGGGTGCGGTCCTGGCCTATTGGATCGGGACACCGGTCCTGGTCACTGCGCTGCTCTTTTCGATGGTGGTGGCGGCGATGGTCGGTCCGATCGCGGAGCGGACCCGGACCCACGCGAACACGATCATGAGCATTTTATTCTCGATGAGCCTGGGGTTTGCCTTTCTGGGGATCGGGCTGATGCGGGACCACCGAACCGAGCTATTGGGTTTGATGTGGGGCAATCTGTTATTGGTCCGTTGGGAGGATCTCTGGCCGCTATTTGCGGCCTGGCTCGTGCCGCTGGCCTTTGCTGTGTTCTTTGCGAAGGAAGTCAAGGCAGTGCTGTTTGATCGCGAGATCGCTCGGGCCTGTGGGATACCGGCCGCGGCGATTTCCAACGCGATTATTGCGTTTTCCGGCATTGCCGTTACGGTCAATCTCAATATCGTGGGTGGGCTGATGTTGTTCAGCCTGTTGACCCATCCAGCGGCTGCGGCAATGCAGTTGGCACGGCGCACGCGCGATGTCGTAGTGCTCTCGATGGTGTTGGGAGCGGTGAGTGCGGTAGGAGGGCTGTGTCTCTCGTATATGTGGGACTGGCCGGCAGGTGCCAGCATCGTGCTGGTCTCCTCTTTCCTGTATGCCGTTGCACTGGTTTGGCGTGGTATTGCCTCTGGATTCAATCCTTGATGAAGAGGTGAGCGAGATGCCGAGAACGAGCTATTTCAATCGGGTGGCGGTGAGTAAAGACCCGCTCCTGTTCACGGCTGGGGACCTGCCGAAGATCGAGCGCCTGCGACAGAGGCTTGGAGATCTGACCGGTTGCAGGGTTCTGGAGCCGGGCTGCGGAGCGGGTCCGTTGACGGAGCATTTGTCCCAATGGGTGGGCCCGGAAGGCCACGTCATGGCCTTTGATTCGAGTCCGGGGATGGTGGGGCGTTGCAGTGCCCGGCTCAAGCATGCGCGCAATATACTCGTGCGCGAGGGAAGTGTGGAGGACTGGGATGCGGCGCAGGGGGCATGGGATTTGATCCTGCTCTTTCGCGTGTTCCCCCATTTTCAGGATCAGCCTGCGGTGCTTGAGCGGCTGCGATCGTTTCTAGCGCCTTCCGGTCGGCTGGTCATCTGCCATTTGGACGGGAGTGCGGGACTGAACGCGCAGCACGCGGGGTATGAGGCTGCGGTGCAGCGGGACCGCCTTCCGGGGCGGGCGGAGATGTGGGCGATGCTGGAGTCGGCCGGATACGAAGTGCTCGACGGCCTGGACGAGGATGGAGATTACTTTTTCTCGGCGCGTTGGGGTCTGCACGCTTGAGTTGATCAGGAAGTTCGCCGCTCCCGGCCGATCGGCGGCCGGAAGCGGCGACTCGGGTCCGGCTTAGGAGACGGGGCTGCCGTTGGGAAGCGTGGCCCAGCGATCGTTATCGATCGTGAGCGCTGCGAGGTCGGAGTCGAGGGAGGCGGCCAGGAGCATGCCTTGGGACTCCATCCCCATCAGCTTGCGCGGGGCGAGGTTGGCCAGGACGATCACCTTACGCCCGACGAGCTGGTCGGGCGTATAGAACTGGGCGATGCCGGCCAGGATCTGGCGCTTCTCGCAGCCGAGATCGATCTCCAGGCGTAGGAGTTTATTGGATTTGGGGACGTTCTCGCCCGCGAGGATTTCGCCGACCCTCATGTCGAGCTTGGCGAACTCGTCGTAGGTGATGGTTGCCTTGATCGGCGGGATCTCGATCGACTTGGCGTCGTGGCTTTCTGTAGAGGCGCCGGTTTGTGCGGCGGAGCGGGCCTTGAGCGCCTCGATTTCGGCCTCGATCTGTTCGTCGGTGAGCTTATTGAACATGATTTCGGCCTCGCCGATCGGGTGGTCCTGCGGCAGCTCGATCTCGGCTGCATCATCCCAGGACTGATTCTGCGGTGTGCCGTCAAGCCTCAGCTGTCGCCACAGAGCGGTTCCCGATTGCGGGATGAAGGGGTAGGAGAGGACCGCGAGTTCGGCAAGCAGCCGGCAGGCGATCCGCAGGCTCGAGCCGCACTGTTCGGGATCGGTTTTGCGGGTCTTCCACGGCTCGCTGCTGTCGATATAGCGGTTTCCGAGCCGGGCCAGGTTCATGAATTCCTGGGCGGCCTCGCGGACCCGGTAATCCAGCAGCAGATGACCGACGCGCTCGGGGAATTCGGCCATCTTCGCGAGGGTTTCCCGATCGAGGGCTGTTGGTTCTGCGGCAGCCGGAATCCGGCCATCGAAGTAGCGATGGATGAACTTGAATGTTCGGGCGGCCAGGTTGCCGTAGATATCGGCCAGCTCCCCGTTGTGCTTGGCCTGGAAGTCGCGCCAAGCGAACTCGGAATCGCTGTTCTCCGGGGCGTTGCGGGCGATGCAGTAGCGGATCGAGTCACTCTGATATTTGGAGAAGAAGTCCTCCACATCGATGTACCAGCCTGTGGACGTGTTGAACTTGGCGCCCTCGAGATTATAGAACTCGTTGGCCGGCACATCGTAGGGGAGGATGAGCGGCTGATCCTGTCCCATCAGGACGCCGGGCCAGACAATGGTGTGAAAGGGGATGTTATCCTTTCCGATGAAGTGGACCATCCGGCATTCGGAGTTGTACCAATAGTCTTGCCACAGGTTGGGTTCTCCCCGCTTCTCGGACCATTCCATGGTGGAGCTGAGGTATCCGATCGGCGCATCGAACCAGACGTAGAGGACTTTACCCTCGGCTCCTTCGAGGGGGACTGGGACACCCCAGTCGAGGTCGCGGGTGATCGGGCGGGCGTCGAGCCCCTGATCGATCATGTTCTGGATGAAATTCAGGACGTTTTTCTTCCACCATGTCTTTTCGCCGAGCCACTCCTTCAGCTTTGGAGAGAGCTTAGGGAGGTCGAGGTACCAATGGCGTGTCTCGCGCACCTCGAGTCCGGCCCTCCCGCACATCTTGCAGGAGGGGTTGATGAGCTTGAGGGGATCGATCCAGGTGCCGCAAGCCGGGCACTCATCCCCCCGCGCCTGTTCATGCCCGCAGTTGTAGCATGTGCCCACGATGTAACGATCTGGCAGGAACATGTTGCAGTGGGTACAGAACTGTTGCTGTGAGGTCTTCTCGAGGACGTAGCCGTTCTTGAGCAGATCGAGGAAGATCCGCTGGGTGTTTTCGATATGGCGCGGCCAGGTGGTTCGGGAGAAGTTGTCGAACTCGACCTGCATTTTCTCGAACAGCCCGACGATGACTCGGTGATACTTGTCGGTGAGCTCCTTGGGGGATATGCCTTCCTTTCGGGCGTTGAGGGTAATGGCCGCCCCGTATTCATCGGTTCCGCAGATATAGATGACATTGGCCTTTTTGAGGCGGAGGAATCGGACGAAGATGTCGGCGGGGAGATAGGCGCCGGCGATGTGGCCGAAGTGTATGGGGCCGTTGGCATAGGGCAGGGCGCTGGTCACGAGGTAGCGCGGGGCGGTATTGGATTCTGAGGTGCTGGACATAGGGCATCAAGGAGTTTGCGTTGATCCGGGTTCACCGTTAGCGGTTGTATGTTTGTGCAACAAAATGGTTGTAAGGAGGGGGGCTGGCAAGGACGATCCGCAACTCCTTTTCCGGCGAAATGATGAACGCGGAGTCGGGGACGGTTTATTTTGGGGATCGAGGAGGACGTGATGAATCCGATTTGGCTGGTATTGGGTGCGTATGTACTGGGCTCGGTGCCGTTCGGGCTGTTGGTGGGAAAATGGAAAGGGGTCAATATCCGGGAGCATGGAAGCGGCAATATCGGGGCGACCAACGTGGGGCGGGTGCTCGGACGCAAGTTTGGATTGGGCGTCTTCTTTCTGGACTTTTGCAAAGGTTTGGTCGCGGTGACACTGGTCGCCGGTCTGGCCGCGGTGCAAGCGCCTGAATCGATGCCCTGGGTTCGCATGGCCTGCCTCGTCGGCGCTGTGGCGGGACATAACTGGAGCGTCTTTTTAGGTCTGAAGGGCGGCAAGGGCGTTGCGACCAGTGCAGGCGGGGTGCTGGGACTGCTTCCGGCTTCCGCGCTGGTGGGGGCGGTCATCTTCTTCGTTGTTGTGTGGTGGAGCGGCTACGTCTCGCTCGGTTCCATCCTGGCGGCGATCTCGGTTCCGATCTTCCTTCCGCTGCTGGTTCATCCGGTGCCGGTGGCGTATTGGGTTCTATCGATTTTGCTTGCTGGGGTTGTGATTTGGCGCCATCGGCCGAACATCCAGCGACTACGAAGCGGAAACGAGAGTCGTGTTGGGTGGGCACGAAAGCGGAGGAACCAATGACGGGACGACGCGTCGGGGTGTTGGGATTGGGCAGTTGGGGATCTGCGCTGGGATTGGTGTTGCGGGAGGCCGAAGTCCCATTCAGGGGATGGAGCCCGCTGGTGGATCAGGTCCGTCTGATCCAGGAGACCGGGACCAACCCGGATTATCTGCCGGGAATCGATCTCGGGCGTGGGTTTCCATGCACGGACGACCTGGATGCGGTGGTGCGATGGGCGGACACGTTATTGTTGGTGATCCCGAGTCGATACCTGCGGGATGTCTGTGGTCGGATCGCTGGAATGGGTGTGGACCCGCGCCTGGTGATCAACGCGGGCAAGGGCCTGGATCACGAGCATTCCAGCCTCCTTTCCGATCTGATTGCGGGTGAACTCCCCGGCTGGCCGCAGGCGGTGCTGTCCGGGCCGAGTCATGCGGAGGAGGTAGCCGCGGGAATTCCCACCCTGGTGGTGGCCGCTGCGGCCGAGCAGGCGACGGCGGAGGCGGTGCGTGACCTGTTTATGACGGCGCGGTTCCGGGTGTACAGCTCTACCGATCTGATCGGCGTTCAGGTCGGCGGTGCGGTGAAGAACGTGATCGCACTTGCGGCAGGTTGCATTGATGGGCTCGGCCTGGGCGACAACACGAAGGCCGCCTTAATCACGCGTGGACTGGTGGAGGTTGCCCGACTGGGCGTTGCGATGGGCGGGAAGCCTGAGACCTTTTTCGGATTGAGCGGGCTGGGCGATCTCGTCGTGACGTGTGAGAGCCGGCATAGTCGAAACCGGCATGTGGGCGAACAGCTTGGGCGCGGGCGATCCTTGGAGGAGGTCTTGGGCGAGATGGTGATGGTCGCCGAAGGTGTTTGGACTGCGGAGACGGTTTGCAGCTTGAGCCGGCGGCTCGGTGTGGAAGCCCCGATCAGCGAGCAGGTTTGGGCGGTGCTGCAGGGACGGTCGAGTCCGCTGGCCGCTGTCGAGGCGCTCATGACGCGTGATCCGCGGCAGGAGATGGAGGCGTTTTCTGGGCGTCTGTGAGGAGGGAGTGGGTGTAGGGGAGGGAACCGTATCGCGGCTGTCGGTGTCATGATTGGCAGAGCTCATCCGAAAAGGCAGATGGCGAAGCCAGCTCGGGGTCGGGGTCGCTCCCGGCCTCGGTATCGAAAGGCGGCGGGATGGGATTCGGCAATGAGAAACCGGGGAGTGCAACCGATTTATTGCGGTGCGAACAAAGCTCGGCAGCGCGGTTTGGGCGGTGCTCAGAGGGCCAGGTGCCATCCCGAACAGGAATCCCGATCCCGATTTCGATTTCGATTTCGATTTCGATTTCGACACTGGTTCAGACAATGATCTGAGTGAGGGGCAACCAATGCCTGGGGGTGATGCCAGAAGGATCGCGTCTTTTCAGACGGGCTCTAGGCGGATCGAAACAACGGGACAGGGGCTTCATCGGCCGCTTGAATCGGCAGGGGTTCAGGGGGTGGTGCGGACGCGAAATGGTTGAGAGAGAACCTGCAAGAGGGAACGTGGCCAAGCACGGAACCATAGGTTTGACTCAGAGTGAGCGGCAGCTGCTGCAGGACTGGTGGGATGCGGGAGAATCGTGCCCCCGTTTGGAATCTACGGTGATCCCGCTCCTGACTCGTTCGGCTGCGGCTCGCCGGTATTTGGAGGAGTTGGAGTCTCTCGATCAGGGGCTGCGTTCTCTGTGGGGGGAGGCCCCCGCCGTTTGTGACGAGCATGTCCGCGCGGTGCAGCAGGCATCCGGAGTGGTCGGATCGTATTCGTGGACCGGGTGGTTGCAGGTTTTGCTCCCGGCTGCCGGGGTTGCGGCCGGTCTCCTGATCTGTATTGGGCTGTGGTGGATGAACTCTGGAGACGCCGGCTTGGATGAGGGCATGACCGTGGCAGAGGCCGAGGAAGGCACGACCTTGGCGATGGTCCGGGAGGAGTCCGACTCGGACCCGACCTCGCCTGCTTCGGCGGGCGTACCGGTCCGGAATTGGGCGGAATCGGAGCCGGAAAGGCAGTCTCCCGCGGAGCCGAAGGAGTCGCTGATGTTTCGGCGTTCTCAGCCGCGAACGGCGCAGCGCTCACGGTCCGAGTCGGGGGAGGTCGTGGGGCAGTCCGAATGGCTTTTTGGTGACGAAATCCTGATGGGGCGGGGGCTGGAAGCGGGGGTGACTACGGGTGAGGCGATTGGGCTTGGCGGGCAGGTTCAAGCGGAGAGCGGCCCCGAGGCTTTTTTCTCTCTAGGACCGGATTCCATCGAGCGTTTGGATCAAAACCGGGATGGTGCGTTCTACCTCGGCAACTCGGTCCACGGGATTCTGGATCAGGACAATCGCTTTGATGAGTACGGGTATGTGGAGCTGTATCCGACCATGTTCGTGCGGTATCGAGATCGTGCCCAGCGCGAGCAGGTGGAAGGTTGGTTGGAAGCTGGGCTGAGGCGTGAATCGAGGGAGGGCGAGTCTAGGATCGGCGGTTCTGGCGGAACCGGTGCCTTGGCCCTCAGCGTTTTGGAAACCGAGCCCCCGGTTTCGATTCGGCAGGCTGGGGAGGGGCTGTACGAGATTCGCGGCACAACGGCTGGAATCCTGGAAGTGCGTCGGGCGTTGGAGTCGCTGGGTGTGGGGTTGGAGGTGACCGCTACGGGAGCGGGGAATGAGGACCTCTTCTTCACCGAATCGCGGCTTCAGGCGATAGCGGACATGAAAGAAGCTGAAATCGAAGCGCCAAACGAAGAAGCGATTGAGGAAAAGGGCACTCCGGCTCCGGATGCCTCACCGTCGGCCGAGGAGCGGGTCTACTGGCTGCGTCTCATGCCGTTGGCCGAAGACGATGAGCCGTGAGGTGGAGGAGGTCGGAGGTTCGCAGCACGGCTTCGCGTGCTGCTGCACGGGGCCTGGAGGCCCCGCGCGAGGTCG